>JANOAM010000904.1:0-5355 GCA_031411215.1 Betaproteobacteria bacterium | reverse complement strand
CGCGTTGGCGATGAGTTCACCCGCGGCGCTGAACAGCGCGCAGCTGAAGTCCAGCCGCTCCTTGATGTTGACGCTGTAGGCCGTGTTCTGCAGCCGCAGGCCCATCTGCTCGGCGATGTTCATGAAGAGGTTGTTGAAGACTTCCAGCATCACCGGGTCGGCGTCGGTGCCGATGGCATGTTGCGTGGCGCGTGGCACCGTGCGCTGCAGTTCAATGGGACCGGCCTGCTTCAACACGGCTTGCCAACCCGGTTCCACCACAGTGGTGGCGTTCTTCTCCGCGATGATGGCCGGGCCGTTGATGGTGGCACCGGAACGCAGACTCTCGCGCACGAAGAGGCCGGCGTCGTGCCAGCTGCCGCTGTGCATGCGCACGGTGGCATCGGGCTTGGGCACATAACCCGCGGGATCAGGTGCAGAGCTGGCGCTGTCGAAACGCTCGCCGGCACCCACGGCTTCCACAGACACCGCTTCAATCACCAGCAAACGGTCCGGCATCAGGAAGGCGAAGCGCTGGCGGTAGCCGGACTCGAAGTCGCGCCTGATCTGCGCCATGTGCTCGCAGGCCACGACCAGCGCGGTGTCCGTGCCCTGGTAGCGCACATGCACGTTGCGACGCAAGGTGATGGTGTCGCGCGGCACACCCTGGCTGGCCACCTCGTCGCGCGCCGCATCACCCAGCGTGGCCAGGCGCGCAACGGCGGCGGCCAGCCCGGCTTCGTCCAGCGGCAATTCGATGCTGGCTTCGCGCATGGCGATCTGGTCCGCCAGGCCCATGCCGTAGGCCGACAGCACACCCGCCAGCGGGTGCACGAAGACATGGCTCATGCCCAGTGCGTCCGCCACCAGGCAAGCGTGCTGGCCACCCGCGCCGCCAAAACACTGCAGCGTGTACTGCGTGACGTCGTAACCGCGCGCCACGCTGATGCGCTTGATGGCGTTGGCCATGTTCTGCACGGCGATCTGCAGGAAACCTTCGGCCAGGGATTCGGGGGTGGTGGTGCGGCCTGACTTGGCCTGCACGTCGGCCGCCAGCGTGGCGAACTTGGCTGCGACGCCGTCACGGTCCAGCGCTTCATCGGCCTTGGGGCCAAACACCTTGGGAAAGTACGCCGGCTGTATCTTGCCCAGCAGCACGTTCGCGTCCGTCGTGGCCAGCGGCCCGCCCCGCCTGTAGCTGGCCGGGCCCGGGTTGGCTCCCGCGCTCTCCGGCCCCACACGCAGCCGTGCGCCGTCAAACTGCAGCAGGCTGCCGCCGCCCGCAGCGACGGTGTGGATGCTCATCATGGGCGCGCGCATGCGCACACCCGCCACCTGGGTTTCGAAGGCACGTTCGAATTCGCCCGCGTAGTGGCTCACGTCGGTGCTGGTGCCGCCCATGTCAAAGCCGATGACCTTGTGGTGACCGCCGGCCACCGCCGTGCGCACCATGCCCACGATGCCACCCGCCGGGCCGGACAGGATGGCGTCCTTGCCCTGGAAACGGTGCGCTTCCGTCAGGCCACCGCTGCTCTGCATGAAGAACAGGCGCACACCCGGCATCTGGGCTGCCACCTGTTCGACATAACGCCGCAAAATAGGTGATAGGTAGGCGTCCACCACGGTGGTGTCGCCGCGCGACACCAGCTTCATCAGCGGGCTCACCTCATGGCTGGCGCTGACCTGGGTGAAGCCGATCTCGCGCGCAATGCGCGCCGCGGCCGCTTCGTGCGCGGTGTAGCGGTAGCCGTGCATGAAGACGATGGCGCAGGCGCGGATGCCGGCGTCAAACGCGGCCCACAGCCGTTCACGCAGGTGCGCTTCGTCCAGCGGCAGCAGCACATCACCATGCGCGGCCACACGTTCCTGCGCTTCCACCACACGCTCGTACAGCAGTTCCGGCAGCACGATATGGCGGTCAAACAGCCGCGGCCGTGCCTGGTAGGCGATGCGCAACGCGTCCCGAAACCCCTGCGTGGTGACCAGCAGCGTGCGGTCGCCCTTGCGTTCCAGCAGCGCGTTGGTGGCCACCGTGGTGCCCATCTTCACGCAGTCCACCTGCTCGGGCGTGATGGCTTCGCCGGCCTTCAACCCCAGCAGACGGCGGATGCCTTCGACCGCCGCGTCCTTGTACTGCTCGGGGTTTTCGGACAGCAGCTTCAGCGTCAGCAGTCCGCCGCCGGGCGTGCGGCCCACGACGTCGGTGAAGGTGCCACCGCGGTCTATCCAGAATTGCCAGCGCTGGTCTTGCGTGGTCGGTTGCGTGGTCATGAAAACTCCCAGCGCCCGTGCACGAGCGTCAACAGATGATGGACCGGCCGCCCCGTGGCGCGTGCAATGGCCTCGGCATAGGGCGGCAGGTTGGTGCATTCCAGCACCAGGTCGGTCAGGTCGGGATGTTCGCGCAGCAGCTGTTCAGCCGCGTGCACCGCATCGTGTTCGGCCCGGCGGGCATCCAGATCCGGCAGGTTGTCCAGCAGCACGCGCTGCAGGTGGCAGCCCGTTGCCAGACCCGCCACGGGCACACCGGCCACGGCAGGCAGGGCCGCCAGCGCCGCAGCGTCCACCGTCACCACACCGGGCCGCTTCAGGCCTGGCAGCAGCAACAGGCTGGACGTCCACACCGGCACCGGCACGGCGGCCTGCAGCTCGGCCTGCCAGCGCAGCAGAAAGCCGCAGCTGCTGGTGATGGCACGTGCGCCTTCGGCCACCAGCGTTTGCGCCGCTTCAACAAAAGGCTGCAGCAGGGCCGGGTCGCCATCACGCACCACACGCTGCGGCGACGCGCCCTGCACCACGCGTGTCCGCACCGGCATGCGGTAGCTGTCCACACGGCCTGCGTCACCCGGCAACCGCGGGAAGCGCGTGTCCAGCACCAGCAGGCCCAGGACGCCGCTCATGCGCGATTCACAAGGACGTGGCCGCACGCGCAGCCTGGTCGTACATGCCGCTCATGGTGCGCAAGAGGCGCGCCATCTCGCCGATGTCAGCATTCAACTCCGTGTCCAGGCTCTGCACCAGGCAGTCTTCACGCACCGCGCGGTACTGCTGCACCATGGCCTCGCCCTTGGACGTGGGGCTGTAGAAGACTTCTTTGCCAACTTTCTCGGCCTGCGCCAGCCCGGCGGTCACCAGCTTCTTCAGCGAGTAGGCCACCACGTGCGTGTCCTCGTAGTTCAGCACAAAGCAGATGTCGGCCAGCTTCTTGTTGCGCGCGCGGTGGTTGATGTGGTGCAGCAGCAGCACGTCGGTGATGGTCAGGTCCGGGCAACCCGCGGCAGCCATGCAGCGCACGGCCCAGCGTGAGAACGCGTTCCAGGCCACGATGAGGCCGAATTCGAATTCCGACAGCTCCAGGCTCCTGGGCGACACCAGGTGTGACGACGACACGATGCCGCCCGGACGCGGTGCCGGCGCACGCGCCGTGGTGGCAGCCGGTGCACGGGCGGGCACGCGGGCGGCGGCTTTCTTGGGCATTGGTGTTTTCACCAGAACGTTGAAGAAACGTTGACACTTTATCGACAACGTATCTAGACTTCAATCCACCTGATGCAAACCACTATGCACCCCGGCGGTGGCGCGCTTCATGCTTCCAGCCCTCCCTATCTCCCCTCGACAGGAACGCCCATGAAATTGCTGCCCGTGCTGATGTCCGCTGCCGCGCTGCTGGCTACCGCCGCCCAGGCCCAGACCAAGTGGGACCTGCCCGCCGCTTACCCCGCCACCACCTTCCACACCATCAACCTGGTGGACTTTGCGGGCGACGTGGACAAGGCCACCGGCGGCAAGCTGAAGATCACGGTGCACGCGGGCGCCAGCCTCTTCAAGGCGCCGGAAATCAAGCGTGCGGTGCAAGGCGGCCAGGCGCAGATCGGTGAAGTGCTGATCAGCAACTTCGCCAATGAATGGCCGCTGTTCGGCGCCGACGCCCTGCCCTTCCTGGCCGACAGCTGGGACGAATCGGTCAAGTTGTGGAAAGCCCAGCGCCCCTTCTTCGACAAGAAGCTGGCCGAACAAGGCCTGATGGCGCTGTACGCCGTGCCCTGGCCGCCTCAAGGCATCTACAGCAAGAAGCCGCTGGCCACCGCGTCTGACCTGAAGGGTGTGAAGTGGCGCGCCTACAACCCGGCCACCAGCCGCATCGCGGAAATCGTGGGCGCGCAGCCGGTCACCATCCAGGCTGCGGAAGTGAGCCAGGCCTTTGCCACCGGCGTGGTGGAAAGCATGATGAGCAGCGGCAGCACCGGCTGGGATGCCAAGCTGCACGAACACGTCAAGTACTGGTACGACACACAGGCCTGGCTGCCCAAGAACGTGGTGCTGGTGAACAAGGCGGCGTTCGACGCGCTGGACGCGCCCACCAAGGCCGCCCTGCTGAAGGCTGCGGCCGACGCCGAAACACGCGGCCTGGCCGCCGCCAAGAAGGCCAATGGCGAGACGCTGGACAAGCTGAAGGCCGGTGGCATGTCGATCCTGCCGCCGCCTGCGGGCCTGAAGGCCGACATGGCCAAGGTCGGCGACACGTTGCTGAAGGAATGGCTTGAGAAGGCTGGTGACGAAGGCAAGGCCTTGATCGCCGCCTACCGCAAGTAAGCAGCGGTCCAAGCCGTGCGCAAGCTGCTGGACACGCTGTACGACGGGGCCGCCTGGCTGGCGGCCCTTTTCATGATCGCCCTCTTGGTGATGGTGCTGCTGTCCATTGCCGGACGGCAACTGCACTTCCACCTGCCGGGCACGGACGCCTACGCCGGCTACTTCATGGCCGCCAGCGGCTTCCTGGCGCTGGCCCACACCCTCAAGCGTGGTGAACACATCCGCGTGACGCTGCTGGTGGGCGCACTGAAAGGTGCCGGCAAGCGCGGCATGGAGATCTGGGCGCTGGCCGCGGCCACGGCGCTGTCTGTGCTGTCGGCCTATTACAGCGGCCGGCTGGTGTGGCAGTCCCACAGCTTCAACGACATCTCCACCGGCACCGACGCCACGCCGCTGTGGCTTCCGCAGCTGAGCATGGTGGTGGGCACCACGGTGCTGGCCATCGCCTTCGCCGACGAACTGGTGCTGGAACTGCGCGGCCAGCGGGCCACCGGCGACATCGCGTCACGCAACGAATGAGCAGGCCGACATGAGCGATATCAGCATCACCTTCCTGCTCATTGGCGCGCTGTTCCTGATCCTGGCCAGCGGCGTGTGGATAGGCCTCACGCTCAGCGGCGTGGCCTGGATTGCCATGCAGCTGTTCAGCAGCCGCGCGGCCGGCGACGCCATGGCCGTCACCATCTGGGGCAGCAGCAGCAGCTGGACGCTGACCGCGCTGCCGCTGTTCGTCTGGATGGGCGAGATCCTCTTCCGCACGCGGTTGTCGCAAGACATGTTCCG
>JANOAM010000903.1:0-6252 GCA_031411215.1 Betaproteobacteria bacterium | reverse complement strand
GCCGGTGTCGACTTCAGCATCGCGCTGGCCGAAGCGCTGCTGGGCAAGAGCGCGCTGGACCTGGCCGACGCCTGGGCCGACCTGGAAGCCCAGCATGTGCTGCGCGGCGACGCGTTTTCACACGACCTGATCCACGACGCCGTGCTGCAGGGCCTGCCGGTGCCGATCGCCCGCCACCTGCACGGCCTGGCCGCCGCCTGGCTGGAAAATGCTGGTGGCGAACCGGCGCGAGTGGCCGCGCACTGGG
This sequence comes from Betaproteobacteria bacterium, assembly GCA_031411215.1. Classification (GTDB taxonomy): domain Bacteria; phylum Pseudomonadota; class Gammaproteobacteria; order Burkholderiales; family Burkholderiaceae_C; genus Rubrivivax. The sequence continues at coordinate 6,005 of JANOAM010000903.1, read as the reverse complement.
AAGCCGCGGGCCAGCGCGCGCGCGCCCTGCCCGCGCTGCGCAGCGCGGCCGAAGCCGCGCACCGCGCACTGCGTGAAAACGAACGCATCGCGCTGCTGCTGCACGCCGCCGACATCGCAGAGGCCGACGCACGGCCCGACGAGGCCTTCGCCCTGGTCAACAGCGCCATCGACGGCCACATGAACACGCTGCGCCAGGCCGACGGCTTGCCGCTCCTGGAACGCCAGGCGCAGCTGGCTCGCACCGACTGGCAACGTGCCCGCGTGGCCGCCAACCGCGCCTGGTACGCGGCCGTGCTGGGCGACAACGACCAGGCGTTGCAGCTGGGCGAGGAAGCCCTGCGTCAGGCTTTGCCGACAGGCGACGAAGGGCTGGTGGCTTCCGTGCGCCAGCGCCTGGGCACGGCCATGGGCATGACCGGCCACTTCGACCAGGCCCTGGCCCACCTGCGCGCCGCCGAGCCCTGGATGGAAGCCCGTGCCGACGCCGAGGACCGTGTCGAATTCCAGGGCAACCTGGCCGCGGTGCTGGACAACCTGGGCCAGGCCGAGGCCGCGCAGCAGCACCACTTGCGCGCCATCGCCGATTCCGTCCAGCACAGCGAGCCGGCCCAGCGCTCCACGCTGCTGGCCAACTACGCACTGAACCGGTTGGACGCAGGCGACGCGCAAGGCTCGGTCGAGCAGGCCACGCAGGCCCAGCGCATCGTGCAGAACTTTGAACAGGCCGGTGGCAGCGCCGGCTACATCGCCGTGCTGCTGGCCCAGGGCGAACGCGGCCTGGGTCACTACCAACAGGCTCTGCAATGGTGCGAACACGCCGAAGGCATCCTGGCAGAACGCATCCCCTCGCGTGTGCCGGTGGCGCACCTGCACCGCGCCCACGTATGGCTGGACCTGGCCCAGCACGCCCGTGCGCTGCAGGTGCTGGGCGGTGGCGCGCTGGCCACCGCACGCACCCTGCAACCGCGTTATGCCGTGCGCTGGCTGGTGCTGCTGGCGCGCGCGCGGCGCCGTCTGGGGCCAGGCCATAGGGTGGAAGCACAAGCCTTGCTGAGCGAAGCGGCGGCCCTGTCACCCGCCAACGGCTGGCCAGAAGTGGGGCTCATCGTGCGCACCGAACAGGCCCTGGGCCTGGACGGCGCTGAAGCCGATGCCGCACTGCGCCAGGTTGCCGACGACGCCACCCAGCGCCAGCTGCACAGCGCCGCGCTGGCCGCCTGGCAGCACCTGGCCTGGCGCAGTGCGGCCGCCGATCTGGCGCACCACGCCGCCCTGCAGGCGCTGTCCTTGCAGGCCCACACCGAGGCGCTGCATGCCGACCGCGCCTTGCGCTGGCTGGCCCCGGCGCGGGCGCTGCAAGCCAGCGCGCCCGAACAGGCCGCGGCCCTGGTCCGAGCAGGTCAGGCCTGGCTGCGCACCACGGCCGCCGCGCATGTGGCACCCGAGTTCGCGGACAGCTTCCTGCACCAGCACCCGCTGAACCGTTTGCTGCTGGCGGCGGCCCTGTCACACACAGGCCCCGCCGCGTAACGCTCGCATAACGCCGGCTTCCCTACAACCTCGTCCATGGCGCGGCAACAGCCCACCGCCACGTGACGACAACAAAGGGAGCTCACCATGTTTGCCAACGGAAATCCGCGCCACGACTTTGCCGACACCCGCGACTTCTCGCCCGAAGCCGCCTTCGCGTCCGCCAACTTCGCCCCGCTGGACGCCCTGGACTCGCAGGACCAGCTGGACCGCGCCAACTCTGCGGACACCCACTTGCTGCAGCTGGTGATGTGCACGGCCTGCGCCACCCTGACCCTGGCCTTGATCAGCAGCCTGGCCTGAGGCCGGCGGCACGCTCAGCTGGATGCGGGCGGCGGCGGGCCGTCGTCATCCGAGCCCAGGCGCTTCATGGCGCGGCGGATGAACTGCATCTGCTCGTCCACATTGCGGCAGGTCTGGCAGATCACGAAGTGCAGCCGCATGCGGGCCCGGTCGGCCGGTGGCAGCGTCTGGTCCAGGCCCTCGCTGATCAGCCGCGACATGTCCTTGCAGTCAATCTGGATCTTCACCGCGCAACTCCGAACCAGTGGCGGTCCAGGCAGTCACGCAACTGCACGCGCGCCCGGTAGAGCATCACGCCACAGTTGTTGGCAGTGATGCCCAGCTCGGCACAGATTTCGTCCACGTCCTGGTCCAGCCATTCGCGCATCATGAAGACGCGCCCGGTCTTGGCGGGCAGTCGGTCGACGCAGATCTGCAGCTTCTCGAAGAACTGGCGCTGCTCCAGGCACTGCTCAGGCTGCTGCCAGGCCGGCGGTGGGTCCTGCCAGTGGCCGTCGCGGGCAAAGAGCGCGTCCAGCGCGTCGTCCATGCTCTGCTCGTCCAACGGTTCCACATGGACTTCGCGGCCACGTTTGCGCAGCACGTCGATGATCTTGAACTTGAGGATGCCGGTGGCGTAGGTGCGCAAGCTGCTGCGGCCTTCAAAGCTGTCCGGCTTCTCCAGGATGGCCAGGAAGGTCTCCGACACCACGTCCTCTGCCATGCTGTCGTGGCGCAGCTGCAACTGGGCGAAGCGCAGCAGCGGTTTGTGCAGGTCGGCAAGCTCGGCTTCAAGGGACATGGTGGCTGGTGAGCAGGAGGTGTTTGTCGGCGTTGCCCGGCCGACATTACAACCGACTGGTGCGCCCCGCGGCGCAGCGTCTAAACCACGAAACGGCCGCGCGCCTGCATGGCAGCCACCGCGGGCGCTTCGACGTCGACCCAGGTGAGGAAGTCGATGGTGCGGAACTCGCGGTCCATGGCCGGCTCGCCACAGATCGCCGCACCCATGGCCAGGTAGGCCGACAACAGCCGCGGGATGCGCGGTGCGTCAGCCGCCACGGCCTCCAGCGGGCAGGCGAATTCAGCGCGCGGCCGCGTGCGCCAGACGTCGGGCGCCAGGTTGGCCATCAGCTTGCGGTAGGCCGCCGCACCCTGGGCCGCGTCCTGCGAGGTGATCGAACTGCAACCGATCAGGTAGCGCGCCCCGTGGTCACGGGCGTAGGTGCCAATGCCCTTCCACAACAGGTTCAGCACGGCGAAGTTGCGGTGCTTTTCATGGACACAGGCCCGGCCCAGTTCCAGGATCTGGCCGCGCGCGGCTTCAAAGGGCGCGAAGTCGAACTCACGTTCGCTGTAGTAACCCAGACCGGCCTGCGCGCGTTGCCCGGTCTGCACGCGGTAGGTGCCGACCACGCTGCCGCTGGCGGCGTCTTCCACGATCAGGTGGTCACAGACCTCGTCGAAACGGTCGGCGTCCAGCCCGGTGTCGTAGGACTGGACCAGGCCCTCGTCCAGTTCCATGTTGAAGACTTCGAAGCGCAGCGCCTGCGCGGCCTGCACCTCGGCTCGGCTGCCAGCCACGCGGACCCGGTAGGCCGGTTCGGAACGTGCTGCGCGCGCTGGCGCGACGGTGGCGGTGGTGTGGAGCAGCGGGGTGGTCATGGCTAGGCCTTTCGTGCAACGTTCTGTCGCGACAGGACTGCAAGCCTTACAGCGTCTGATGTAAGGCCTGTGAAGCTCGCGCGACAGAGCTGTCATGAATGCCGCCCCGCCCCACGCCCCCGTTTTGCGCCGGCGGCTGTGGACATCCCTGGGCGTGGCCCTGGCCGCGGTGGGTTGCGCTCCACCCGGGCCGCACACGCCGGAAGGCGCCACAGAAGCCTGGCGCCAGAAGATCCTGGTCGGTGTGCCGCTGTCCACCACGCTCAGCTTCCTGCGCGCCGGCAACCCCCAAGGCACGCGGCTGATCCTGGTCCACGGCACACCCGGTTCCGCCACGGCCTGGGCCGACTACCTGGCACACCCGCCTGCGGGCGTGGAGGTGGTGGCGCTGGACCGCCCCGGCTTCGGTCGGAGCGGCCCGGCCGGCGCCATGCCCAGCTTGGCCGACCAGGCCGCGGCCGTGCGCGCGCTGCTGCCCGAGGATGGCCGACCCGTCGTGCTGCTGGGTCACTCGCTGGGCGGGCCGGTGGTGGCGCGGGTGGCGGCGGACCTGCCGGACCGCATCGGCGCCGTGGTGCTGCTGGCTGCGTCGCTGGACCCGGGTCTGGAAGCCATCCACCCCATGCAATACGTCGGAGACTGGGCGCCGGTGCGCGCCCTGCTGCCGCGCGTGATCCGCAATGCCAACAGTGAGCTGATGGCGTTGAAGCCCGAACTGGAAGCGCTGGCCCTGGCGCTGCCGCGCATCACCGCCAAGGTGGTCATCCTGCATGGCACCGAAGACGACTTGGTGCCCGTGGCCAACGTGCCCTTCATACAGGCACGCCTGACCGGCGCGCGCTGCGTGAAGACCACGCTGCTGCAGGGCCGCAACCACTTCCTGCCCTGGAACTCGGAAGACCAGGTCCGCCAGGCCATCGCCGATGCGCTGGAGCCCACATGCTGAGCAACTGGCAGGCGCTGTTGGCGTGGGTCCAGGCGGTGCTGTCGGGCATGGCCTCGCCTGCGGTGATCGCCCTGGTGCTGGCCCTGACCACGCTGCTGCTCGAAGACCTGGCCATCGCCGCCGGTGTGGCGCTGGCCGCGCAAGGTGCCATCTCCTGGCCGCTGTCGCTGCTGGCGGTGGGCGGTGGCATCGCCCTTGGCGACCTGGGTCTCTACGCGCTGGGCCTGGGCGCCACGCGCATCCCCTGGCTGCAGCAGCGCTATGTGGGCCACAAGTCCGACTGGGCCCGTGCGCAGATCCAGCGGCGCCTGTCCAGCGCCGTGCTGTTGGCCCGCGTGATCCCCGGGCTGCGCCTGGCCACCTACACCACCAGTGGTTTTGTGCGGGTGCCCTTCTGGCCCTTCACGGCCTGGGTGCTGCTGGCAGTGACGCTGTGGACCGTGGGCCTCTATGCGCTGAGTGCGGCCATCGGCCACACGCTGTCGGCGGCACTGGGTCTGCCGCCGCCTGTGGCCGTGGCCCTGCCCATCGTGGCACTGGCCTTGGCCGTGCCGCTCTGGCGCCGCTGGCGCAGTCCTGTTGCACCCACCGAAATCACATCATGAGCACCCTGAACACATCCGTTGTGCCGAACCTGCGCCCACACCAAGGCATGCCGCCACTGGACCAGGCCGGCAAGCCCTTGAGCTTCTTCGAGTTCTGGCCCATGTGGGCCTTCTACCCACCGGTCATCGCCTATGTGGGCTGGCTGATGCTGCGCCACCGCGGCGTGCTGCTGCCGACGCTGGCCAACCCCAGCTTTCCCAGCGGAGGCTGGGTCGGCGAAAGCAAGGCCGAGATCCTGTCGCTCGCCATGGCGTCTGTGCCCGAGTGGACTGCGCCTTTCATCCGCCTCCAGAGGGCTGACACACCGGCGTCAGACAGCCGCAGCGAACGCGACGCTGCACTGGCCGCCATGGCCAGCGCAGGGCTGTCGTTGCCCGTGGTGGCCAAGCCCGACCTGGGCTGCCGCGGCGTGGGTGTGAAACTGGTGCGCACGGCTGAAGAGCTGCTGACCTACATCGACAGCTTTCCGCGTGGTGCGGCCTATCTGCTGCAACGGCTGGTGCCGTTTGAGGGCGAAGCCGGCGTGTTCTACGTGCGCAGGCCCGGCCAGCCCCGTGGCCGCATCGTGTCCATCACGCTCAAGTACTTCCCGCATGTCATCGGCGACGGCCAGCGCACGCTGCGTGAATTGATCCTGGCCGACCCACGTGCCGGCCAGTTGCCTCACCTCTACCTGAAGCGGCACGCCGCCCGGCTGGACAGCGTGCCCGCGCAGGGCGAACCCGTGCGGCTGGCCTTTGCCGGCAGCCACAGCCGCGGCGCCATCTTCCGCAACGGCACGCACCTGGTGACGCCGGAAATGGAAGCGCGTTTCGAGACCATCGCACAGGCTTTGCCGGAGTTCCACTTCGGCCGCTTCGACATCCGCTTCGAACGTTTTGCCGACGTGCAGCTGGGCCGCGGCTTCACCATCGTGGAAGCCAACGGCGCGGGCGCGGAAAGCACCCACATCTGGGACCGCAAGACCACGCTGC
>JANOAM010000902.1:0-3223 GCA_031411215.1 Betaproteobacteria bacterium | reverse complement strand
CTGCGCGTCGGTCAGCGTGGTGTTGTTGGAATCGTCCAGCCACTTGGCCGCGATGGAGATCGTGGCGTTGTGCGTCAGCACCGTCGTCTTGTTGTGGAAGGCGACGTTGTTGTCCGGGTCCTTCCAGCTGGTCGAAGACGGCGGCGTGCAGCCCTTGCCGTAGACGGCGGTGTAGTCGGTGACGGCGTTGATCAGGCCTTCACGCACCTTGGGGTCGTCCACCAGCAGCTTGCCGCTGTCGCTGACCAGCTTGACGTTGTAGGCGTCCATGAAGGTCAGGAAGGAGAAGAAGGAATCGCTGGAATCCACGCCCATGGGGAAGCCGGTGCCGAAAGCACGGGTGCCCGTCTTCGCGCGGTAGCCGGTTTGCACCTTGGTGCACCAGAAGTCCCAGTAGCCCTTCCAGTCCTTGGGAATGTCGCTTTCCTTGTAGCCCGCCTCCGCCAGCATGTCCTTCCAGTACTGGATGTGCATGGTCTGCTGTTTGATGGGGAAGGCGTAGTAGGCGCGGCCCTGCGTCGTGTTGTTGTAGAGGAAGGCCGTGGACAGCGCTTGCGGCTCGAACTTGGCACGCATCGGGTCGATGATGCTGGACAGGTCTTCCAGCTTGCCTTCGTAGGCCCACTTGGCAGCCACCTGGAAGTCGTACACGTCGGCATAGGACACATCCGGCGGTGTGCCGGCGTCCATGGCGGCCACCGACTTGGGAATGGACTCCTGCGGCGCGTAAAGGCTCAGCTCCACCTTGACCTTGGGGTACTTGGCCTCGAACTTCTTGATGGCGGCAAAGAGTGCGTCGTCCTCACCCTTGTAGTAGCCCTTGGCCCACCAGACGGTGAGTTTGTCTTGCGCCATGGCCGGGGTCATGGCCATCAGGCCGGCAGCCGCCAGGGCGCAGGCCAGACCGATCTTCTTCAATTGCATGGGTTGTCTCCTAACAAGGGGCGGGGTGGGACGGTGCTTGCGGCCGGACTTTCCAGCAGGACGGATGCACCTGTGGTGTTATCGTATGATGATTGCAAGCGCCTGAGCTGCGGACTTTCCCGCAGCCGGGCTCAAGCGCCGGCCGCGCGCACTCAGGCACATTCAGGCACAGGGGTGAGCACCGGCTTGCCGTCCAGGTGCGCCGCCAGGTTGTTGAAGGCCAGGTCGGCCATGGCCTGCCGCGTGGCGGCCGTGGCACTGCCGATGTGCGGCGTGAGCACCACCTTGTGCAGGTCCAGCAGGCCCTGCGGCACACGCGGTTCGTCGTCGAACACGTCCAGGCCTGCGCCGGCGATCACACCCCTGTTGAGCGCATCCACCAGCGCCACCTCATCGACCACCGAACCACGTGCCACGTTGATCAGGAAGCCCTTGGGGCCCAGCGCCTGCAGCACTTCGGCATTGATCATGTGGCGGGTGCCGGCACCACCCGGCGTGATGACCACCAGGTAGTCCACGTTCGCGGCCAACGCCGCAGCGCTGGGGTGGAAGGCGTAAGGCAGTTCCGGCCGCGCACTGCGTGCGGTGTAGGCCACGCTCATGTTGAAACCCAACGCCCGCTGCGCAATGGCCTGGCCGATGCGGCCAATGCCCACCAGGCCCAGGCGCGCCCCGCTCATCTTGCGCGCCAGCGGCATGGCGCCCTGCAGCCACAGGCCCGATCGCACATAGCGGTCAGCCGCCGGCAATTGGCGCGAGGCACTGAGCATCAGACCCAGTGCCAGGTCGGCCACGTCGTCATTCAGCACATTGGGTGTGTGCGTGACCATGATGCCGCGCGCCTTGGCCGCCACCACGTCCACACCGTCATAACCCACGCCCATGACGGAGATGACTTGAAGCTGCGCGCACTGTGCGATCAGCGCAGCTGGCACCTTGCTGTCGCCGCTGGCGGCAATGCCCAGCACACGCGGCGCGACCGCCGCCAGCGCAGCCGCATCCAGGTCCGGCAGCACGTGCAGGTCAAAGGCGGCGGACAACTGCGGCATCAGCAGCGGCGAGAGTTTGGCCACAGCCAGAACGACAGGTTTGGACACGGTACTGGACACAGGCAGGGCCTCCTAGGGGTTCTACGGCTGCGGACTCAATCGTCATACCATAGTATCTGCGAACACCCGGTTCTCCACCCCGGGAAAGCCAGCATCCCATGAGCACGCCGAAGAAGAAGCCCGCCCACGAACTGCGCAGCCAGCAGTGGTTCGGCCGCCAGGACCGCGACGGTTTTGCCTACCGCAGCTGGGTCAAGGGCAAGGGTGTGCCGCATGACCAGTTTGACGGCCGGCCCGTCATCGGCATCTGCAACACCTTCAGCGAACTGACACCCTGCAACAGCCACTTCCGCACGCTGGCCGAGCAGGTGAAGATCGGCGTGTACGAGGCCGGCGGGTTCCCGCTGGAGTTTCCAGTGATGAGCCTGGGTGAGACGCTCTTGCGCCCAACCGCCATGCTGTACCGCAACCTGGCCAGCATGGACGTGGAAGAAAGCATCCGCGGCAACCCGATAGACGGCGTGGTGCTGCTGATGGGCTGCGACAAGACCACACCCAGCCTGCTGATGGGTGCCAGCAGTGCCGACCTGCCGACCATCGGCGTCAGCGGCGGCCCCATGCTCAACGGCAAGTGGCGCGGCCAGGAACTGGGTTCCGGCACCGGTGTCTGGAGCATGAGCGAGCAGGTGCGTGCCGGCACCCTGAAGCTGGCCGACTTCTTTGAAGCCGAAAGCTGCATGCACCGCAGCCACGGCCACTGCATGACCATGGGCACCGCCAGCACCATGGCCAGCATGGTGGAAGCGCTGGGTGTGGGCCTGCCCGGCAACGCGGCCTACCCGGCTGTCGATGGCCGCCGCAATGTCATCGCACGCAATGCCGGACGGCGCATCGTGGACATGGTGCATGAGGACCAGAAGCTGTCCAGCATCCTCACGCGCGAAGCGTTTGAGAACGCTATTCGGACGCTGGCGGCTATCGGCGGCAGCACCAACGCCGTGATCCACCTGATCGCGATTGCGGGCCGCATCGGCGTCAAGCTGACCATTGATGACTTCGACCGCCTGGCCAGCGAACTGCCCTGCCTGCTGAACCTGCAACCCAGCGGCGAACACCTGATGGAAGACTTCTGCTACGCCGGCGGCCTGCCCGCGGTGATGAAGGAGATCGCATCCGTGCTGCACCTGGGCGCGGTCACGGCCACCGGCAAGACCATGGGCGAAAACATCGCCGACGCGCAGAACTTCGAC
>JANOAM010000901.1:0-2240 GCA_031411215.1 Betaproteobacteria bacterium | reverse complement strand
GTGTCGATCTGCGCCAGGTTGCCCAGGCAGACGATCTTGGTGCCCGGGCCGGCGCGCGTGATCAGCGTCTTCATCTGCTTGGGCGTCAGGTTCTGCGCCTCGTCAATGATCACGAACTTGTTCAGGAAAGTGCGCCCGCGCATGAAGTTCAGGCTCTTGATCTTGATCTTGCTGCGCACCAGGTCGTTGGTGGCGGCGCGGCCCCATTCGCCGGCGCTGCTGTCGGTGCGGGCCAGCACTTCCAGGTTGTCGTCCAGCGCGCCCATCCAGGGGCCCATCTTTTCCTGCTCGTCACCGGGCAGGAAGCCAATGTCCTCGCCCACCGGCACGGTCACGCGGGTGACGATGATCTCGCTGTAGCGGCGTTCGTCCAGCACCTGACTCAACGCGGAAGCCAGCGTCATCAGCGTCTTGCCAGTGCCTGCCGTGCCGGTGAGGGTGATGAAGTCGCACTCCGGGTCCATCAGCAGGTTCAGGGCGAAGTTCTGTTCGCGGTTGCGCGCGGTGACGCCCCAGACAGCGTTCTTGCCGTGCGTGTAGTCGCGCAGCGTCTTCAGCACCGCGGTCTTGCCGGTGATCTCGCTGACGCGCGCGTACAGGCTGGCGCCGCCGGGCACTTCCAGGTAGACGAACTGGTTGATCATCAGCGCGGGCACGAGCGGGCCGCTGATGCGGTAGAAGGTGTGGCCACCCTGCTGCCAGCTTTCCATGGTCTTGCCATGGCGGTCCCAGAAGTCGGCGGGCAGCGCCAGCACGCCGGTGTAGAGCAGGTCGCCGTCTTCCAGCGTCTTGTCGTTGAAGTAGTCCTCGGCCGGCAGGCCCAGGGCGCGCGCCTTGATGCGCATGTTGATGTCCTTGGACACCAGCACCACGTCGCGCGGGTTTGCAGCGCTCTGGTGTTGTTCGCGCAGGCTCTGCACCACACCCAGGATCTGGTTGTCGGCCTTGCCCTGGGGCAGGCCGGGCGGCAGCTTGTAGTCCAGGAAGGTGGTCTGGAAGTACAGCTTGCCACCCGCTTCGCGGTGGCCGGTGCGGCTCAGGTCGATGCCGGCCTTGGGGTCCATCTGGCCGTTCTTGCTGTCCTGCACCGACAGCGCCGCCAGCGCGTCCAGTTCACGGCTGACCTGGCGCACGCTGCGCGCCACCTCGCTCATGCCCTTCTTGTGGCCGTCCAGTTCTTCCAGCGTGATCATCGGCAGGAAGACGTCGTGTTCCTCGAAGCGGAACAGGCTCATCGGGTCGTGCATCAGCACGTTGGTGTCCAGCACGAAGAGCTTGGCCGGGCCCGTGCTGCGCGGCTTGCGCGGCTTGGGCTGGGAGGCTGGTTTGCCGGATGATTCGGGTTGGCTGGGGGCCGCGGGCGCAATGGCCGCCACGGGTTTGGCGATGGGGGCAGGCGCCGCCGGCCGCACGGGCGCGGCGCTGACGCCGTCGTGCAGGTCCAGCGCGGCCTGGGCCACGGGCTCCGGGTTGCGAGACTTCAGGGACCGCTTGTCCGCGCGCGGCGCGGCCTGCGCCTCGTAGTCGGCGCTTTGCAGCAGGTCACCCTTCTTGGACGGCGGCTTGGGCAGTGGCATCGGTGGTGGTGTGGTTTGGAGTGGGTCTAGGAGCGCACAAGGAAAAAAGCCGCACGGCTACAGCGGTGCGGCTTCTTCACGGAGGGCGGTGGTGCAAACAAGCGGTCGGTGCCGCTGGGCGCAAGGGTGGGGCAGGGCGCTGGCAACGGCGGGGCTCAGGCGGCCTTCTTGAGCGCCTTCACGGCCTTGAGCACTTCGTCCACATGGCCGGCGACCTTGATGCCGCGCCATTCCGCGCGCATCACGCCCTGGGCGTCGAACATGAAAGTGCTGCGCTCGATGCCCTTGACCTTCTTGCCGTACATGATCTTGTTCTTGACCACGCCGAACATGTGACAGAGCTTCTCTTCGGTGTCGGCGATCAGATCAAAAGGCAGTTCAAGATTGGTCTTGAACTTCTCGTGACTGGCCATGTTGTCACGCGACACGCCGAAGACAACGGCGCCGGCCTTGATGAAGTCCTTGTGCTGGTCGCGGAACTGCATGGCCTCCGTGGTGCAGCCGGGCGTGTTGTCCTTCGGATAGAAGTACAACACCACCGCATGGCCATGGAACGCAGCGGGCGTGAATTTCACGCCGCTGGTGGCCAAGGCTTCGAATTCCGGGACTTGCTTGTTGATCACAGGCGTCATGGGTCGTTTTCTCGAAGCACGTCAGTGCCGA
>JANOAM010000900.1:0-3186 GCA_031411215.1 Betaproteobacteria bacterium | reverse complement strand
GGTCAAGCCAGAGCCCGCGGCCGTCAAGACCGGCAAGAAGGTCGCCGTGGTGGGCAGCGGCCCCGCAGGCCTGGCTGCAGCGCAACAGCTGGCCCGCGCCGGCCACGCCGTCACGGTGTTCGAAAAGAACAGCCGCATCGGCGGCCTGTTGCGTTACGGCATCCCCGATTTCAAGATGGAGAAGACCCACATCGACCGCCGCATCGAACAGATGCAGGCCGAAGGTGTGGTCTTCCGCACCAGCGTGCTGGTGGGCGCCATGCCCGCCGACACCCAGGTCACCAACGACGCCAAGGACACCATCAGCCCGGATCAACTGAAGGCCGATTTCGACGCCGTGATGCTCACAGGCGGCAGCGAAACCAGCCGCGACCTGCCTGTGCCCGGCCGCGACCTGGACGGCATCCACTTCGCGATGGAATTCCTGCCGCAGCAGAACAAGGTGAATGCGGGGGACAAGCTGAAGAAGCAGCTGCGCGCCGACGGCAAACACGTCATCGTCATCGGCGGTGGTGACACCGGCAGCGACTGCGTGGGCACCAGCAACCGCCACGGTGCGGCCAGCGTCACGCAGTTCGAACTGATGCCGCAGCCGCCTGAGGAAGAAGACAGGCCGTTGACCTGGCCCTACTGGCCCACGAAGCTGCGCACCAGCAGCAGCCACGAAGAAGGCTGCGAGCGCGAGTTCGCCATCGCCACCAAGGAACTGATCGGCGGGACTGGCAAAGACAAGGGCAAGCTCACCGCGCTGAAGACCGTGCACGTGCAGTTCCAGGGCGGCAAGTTCATCGAGCTGCCTGGCACCGAGAAGGAGTGGAAGGCCGACCTGGTGCTGCTGGCGATGGGCTTCGTGGCCCCGGTGGCCACCGTGCTGGAAGCCTTCGGTGTCGACAAGGACAACCGCGGCAACGCCAAGGCCACGACCGAAGGCGCACGCAGCTACAAGACGAACGTCGACAAGGTCTTCGCCGCCGGCGACATGCGCCGCGGCCAGAGCCTGGTGGTGTGGGCCATACGCGAAGGCCGCCAGGCCGCACGCGCGGTGGACGAGTTCTTGATGGGCGCCAGCACGCTGCCGCGGTAAGTCGCAAGAGCCCGTCAGGGCTCGCCACAAGACCCCGCTTCACACCGCGTCACCTGGCCGACCCGCAGGGTTGCCAGTGGCAGGCTGCGGGTTTGCCCTGCATGCCACAATCTGCGCCGTCTTGCCTAGGCAATGCCTTGCCGGCCGTCATGGGCCGCACCAACCGCTTGTTCGACAACCCCTTCATCGAGATTGACCACGTCACGTTCGGGTATGACCACACCCGGACCATCCTGTCCGACGTGTCGCTCCAATTCCCGCGCGGCAAGGTCACGGCCATCCTTGGCGGCTCCGGCTGTGGCAAGACGACACTGATGCGACTGATCGGCGGCGTGTATGCGCCCGACAAGGGCCGTGTGATCGTGGACGGCGAAGTGATCGACACGCGCAACGCCGCGCAACTCTTCAAGCTGCGCCGCCGCCTGGGCATGCTGTTCCAGTTCGGCGCGCTGTTCACCGACCTGACGGTGTTCGACAACGTGGCCTTCCCCATGCGCGAGCACACGGCGTTGCCCGACGCGATGATCCGCGACCTGGTGCTGATGAAGCTCAACGCCGTGGGCCTGCGCGGTGCCGCGCACCTGCGCATCAGTGAAGTGTCCGGCGGCATGGCACGCCGTGTCGCGCTGGCGCGGGCCATTGCACTGGACCCGGAATTGATCATGTACGACGAGCCCTTTGCAGGCCTGGACCTCATCAGCATGGGCGTGGCCGCCAAGCTGATTCGCACATTGAACGACGCCACCGGCGCCACCAGCCTGGTCGTCAGCCACGACGTGCCTGAATGCATGGCCATCAGCGACCACATCATCCTGCTGGCCAACCAGGGCCGCGTCGTCGCGCAAGGCACACCGGCCGAATTGATGGCCAGCGCCGACCCCGAAACGCGCCAGTTCGTGCGTGGTGAGCCCGACGGCCCGGTGAAGTTCCACTACCCCGCCAAGGACATCGGCGCGGACTTCGGTGTGGGAGTGACCACGCCATGAACTTCGTCAACCGACTGGGCGCCACCGCGCTGGAACAATTCCGCGGCTGGGGCCATGCGGCCTTCTTCCTGATCGAACTGCTGAAAGCCCTGCCTGCGTCCTTGCGCAGGCCTTGGCTGGTGGTGCAGCAGGTCTACGCCATCGGCAACCGGTCGCTGATCATCATCATGGCCTCGGGCCTGGCGGTGGGCTTTGTGCTGGCGCTGCAGATGTACTACGCGCTGGTGACCTACGGTGCCGCAGAGAGCCTGGGGCTCATCGTCAACCTGGCCCTCGTACGCGAACTCGGGCCCGTGGTGACTGGGCTGCTGTTCGCAGGTCGTGCGGGCACCTCACTCACGGCAGAGATCGGCCTCATGAAGGCGGGTGAGCAGATCGCGGCCATGGAACTGATGGCCGTGGACCCGAAAGCGCGTGTGCTGGCGCCGCGTTTCATCGGCGGCATCATCAGCATGCCCATCCTGGCGGTGCTGTTCTCGGCCGTGGGCATCCTGGGCGCGTATGTGGTGGCCGTGCTGCTGATCGGCGTGGACTCGGGCAACTTCTGGTCGATCATGCAGACCCGCGTGGACGTGTTCCGCGACGTGGGCAACGGCCTGGTCAAGGCCAGCGTGTTCGGCGTCGTCTGCACCGTGGTGGCGCTCTACCAGGGTTATGAAACCGAAGCCACGCCCGAGGGCGTGGCCTACGCCACCACACGCACGGTGGTGATTTCTTCGCTGTGGGTGCTGGGCATGGACTTCATCCTCACCGCACTGATGTTCTCGACGCCCTGACCCCGGCGCCGACAAGGGAGAGCAATTGATGGGCAAGAAGAGCATTGAAACCCTGGTGGGATTTTTTGTCCTGCTGGGCATGCTGGGCCTGGTGTTCCTGGCCTTGAAGGCCGCCAATCTGGGCAGCGTGGGCGGTGGCGACACCTACACGGTGCAGGCACGTTTCGACAACATCGGCGGCCTGAAGCCGCGGGCCCCGGTGCGCGCCGCTGGCGTCACGGTGGGCCGCGTCAAGAGCATCAGCCTGGACGCCAAGACCTTCCAGGGCGTGGTCACGCTGGACATCGACAAGAGCTATGTCTTCCCCAAGGACACGGCCGCCAAGATCCTGACCGCCGGC
>JANOAM010000899.1:0-4147 GCA_031411215.1 Betaproteobacteria bacterium | reverse complement strand
TCGGTCATCTACGACAAGGTGATCCCGCACCAGGCCTACGTGACGCTCTACGCGCTGGCTGCGGGCGCGGGTGTGGCCTTGATCTTTGACATGGCGGCACGGCAGCTGCGCGCCTATCTCATCGACATGGCCGGCCGCAAGGCCGACCTCATCGTTGGCAGCACCCTGTTCCGCCAGACGCTGGCGCTGCGCATGGAACGCCGCCCGGACTCGTCGGGTGCTTATGCCCACCACCTGGGCCAGATCGAGATGGTGCGTGAGTTCTTCGCGTCCGCCACGCTGTCGGCACTGTCGGACCTGCCCTTCATCGTGGTGTTTGTGGCCATGACCTTTGTGGTCGGCGGGCCGCTGGGCTGGGTGCTGGTAATCGCCATCCCGCTGCTGTTGGGCGTGTCGGTGGCGGTGCAAGGCGCGCTGCGCCGCAACACCATGAGCAACATGCAGCAGAACGCCGACCTGCATGGTGTGATGGTGGAAGCCGTGGACGGCATGGAAGACATCAAGGCCGCCGGTGCGCAGGGGCGCTTCCTGCGCCACTACGAAAACACCACGGCGGCCTATGCGGGCACGCTGCTGCGAACCCGTGCGATCAGTGCCTGGACCATGAACCTGTCGGCCATCTCGCAGCAGGCCATCACGCTGATCATGCTGGTCTGGGGTGTGTTCCTGATCGAAGACAAGGTCACCAGCGCGGGCGCGCTGATCGGCGCCGTCATGTTTGCCGGCCGCGCCGTGGCACCCCTGGCCAGCGTGGTGCAGCTGGCCACGCGCTACCAGGGTGCACGGTCCGCCATGCGTGAGCTGGACCGCATCATGAAGCTGCCGGTGGACCGCGAACCCGGCAAGGTCTACGTGCCGCGCCGTGAAGTCACCGGCAACGTCGCCCTGGTGGACGTGGGCTTCGCCTACCCCAAGCCGGGGGGCCGTGGCGAGCCCGGGCCGGCCATCCTCAAGGGCACCAGCCTCAAGCTGCGTGCTGGCGAGCGTGTGGCGGTGTTGGGCCGCATCGGCAGTGGCAAGAGCACGGTGTTGCGCCTGCTGGCGGGCCTGTACGAACCCAGTGAAGGTCACGTGGAAGTGGACGGCCTGGACCTGCGACAGATCGACCCTGCCGACTACCGCGCGCGCGTCGGCTTTGTCGCGCAAGACCCGCGCCTCTTCAACGGCACCTTGCGCGACAACGTGCTGCTCGACCGTGCCACCGCGGACCCCGCGCGCCTGGCCGATGTGGCGCAGCAGACGGGGCTGGACCGCCTGATCAGCAACCACCCGCTGGGCTGGGAACTGCCGGTGGGCGAGGGCGGCATGTTGCTGTCGGGCGGCCAGCGGCAGCTGGTGGCGCTGGCACGCTGCCTGGTGACACGGCCGCAGATCCTGCTGATGGACGAACCCACCAGTTCCATGGACGCGCAGAGCGAAGTCGCCTTCCTGCGCCAGCTGCGCCAAGCCTGCGGCGGCTGCACGCTGGTGATGGTGACGCACCGCCCGGCAGTCCTGGAACTGGTGGACCGCGTGGTGGTGGTGGACGCCGGCCGCGTGGTAATGGACGGCCCCAAGGACCAGGTGCTGGCTGCGCTGTCCGGCGCGCGACCAGCTGCACCAGCGGGTGGCGGCAACGTGCACATGCATCCGTCCGCGCAGCCCGTGAAGCGCGAGCCTTCGCTGTGAGGACGGACTGACCATGTTCGGCCTCTTCAAAACCAAGCAACGTCTGGAGCTGGGCGCGGCCGACGTGCCTTACGTCAGCGCCGTGTCCGCCGCGCAAGTGGTGGAACCTGCGCCCGCGGCCATGTGGGCTGTCTACCTGATGCTGGTGGCATTGGTCGTGGCCCTGGGCTGGGCTTTTGTTTCCAAGGTGGACATCGTCGCCAAGTCCACCGGCCGTGTACTGGCTGACGGCCGCGAGCAACTGATCGCGAGTCTTGAAGGCGGCATCCTGCGCGAACTGCTGGTGCGTGAAGGTCAGCAGGTCACCGAGGGGCAAGCACTGGCTTTGCTGGACCCCACGCGCGTGGAAGCGCAGCAGGCCGAAGGCCAGGCGAAGCGGCTGGCGTTGCGCGCTACGCTGGCGCGCTTGCAGGCCGAAGCATCCGGCAAGGCGCTGGCCTTCCCTGAAGACGTGCCCGACGACATCACCGAAGCCGAGACCGAAAGCTACGACGCGCGCAACCGCGCGCTGATGGACGCCGTGCAGACCAACCGCCGCAGCATCGAACTGCTGATGCGCGAACTGGCCATGGCCGAGACCATGGCCAACAAGGGCTTGATGAGCGAAGTGGAGGTGATGCGCGTGCGCCGCCAGGTCAACGAGCTGAGCCTGCAGACGCAGGAGCGCATCAACCGTTTTCGCCAGGACGCCAGCGCGGAACTGGTACGCGTGCGCACGGAGCTGTCGCAGGTCGAAGAACAGATGGTGGTGCGCGACGACGCGCTGCGCCGCACGACGCTGGTGTCGCCGGTGCGCGGCGTGGTCAAGCAGATCCGCGCCAACACGCTGGGTGGCGTGGTGCCGGCAGGTGCGCCCATCATGGAATTGACGCCGCTGGGTGACAAGCTGCTGGTGGAGGCGCGCATCAAGCCCGCCGACATCGGCTTTGTGAAGGTGGGCCAGGAAGTGGTCATCAAGCTCAGCGCTTATGAGTACACGGTGTACGGGGGCTTGAAGGGCGTGGTGACGTCCATCAGCCCTGATGCGCTGGGTGATCCCGAGCGCGCGTCCGCACCCGACGCCACCTGGTACCGCGCGGTGGTGCGCGCCGACGCCACGGCCTTGAAGCACGGCGACAAGCTGCTGCAGGTGCTTCCGGGCATGACGGGTTCGGTGGAGATCCACACCGGCCAACGCAGTGTGCTGGGCTTCCTGTTCCAGCCGCTGCTCAAGACAACCGAAGCCTTCCGCGAGCGCTGAGCCTTTGGTGCCAGTGCGGGAAACCCAGACGCTGCAGTTTGAAGCCAAGGGCTCTACGATGCCTGCTCCACAGCACGAGGAGATGGCCATGGTTCGAATGACCCGCGCAGCACGGTCCGCGGCGGCTCTGTTGACGGTAGGCCTGTTGCCAGGCCTGCTGCATGCGGCCGACCTGGAAGCCGGCAAGGCCAAGGTGCAGGCCGTCTGCGCCGCCTGCCACGGCGCCAATGGTGTCAGCGTCAGCGACGCCATCCCCAACCTGGCTGGCCAGCGTGCGGCATACCTGGAGTCCCAGCTGCGCGCCTGGAAGGACGGCTCGCGCAAGAACCCGGTGATGAACGCCATCGGCGCGCAGCTGAGCACCGACGACATGGGCAATGTTGCGGCCTACTTCGCGTCGCTGCCCGGCGCCCAGGGTGTCGCCAAGTCGGACATGTTCCCGGCCCTGGTGGCCACCAAGGTGGCCTTCCCCGATGGCTACAAGTCCACCTTCAAGCAGTACCACACCATCAACTTCCCGGCGACCAAGCAGGTGCGCCACTACTACGCCAACCCCGCGGCGCTGCAGGCCGCCAGGGAGGGCAAGCCGGTGCCCGATGGTGCCTACATGCTGGCAGAGGTCTACAGCGCCAAGCTGGACGCCGACAAGAAGCCCGTGATGGGCGCCGATGGTTTCTTCTTGCCGGACCAGCTGACGGGTTACACGGCGATGGCGCGTGATGCCGGCTGGGGCACGGACGTGCCCGATCTGCTGCGCAACGAGAACTGGAACTACGCGGTGTTCAATGCCGCCAAGCAGGCGCGCGCGGGCATCAACCAGGCCGAGTGCCTGGCCTGCCACAAGCCCTTGGACAAGACGAGCTACCTGTTCACCATCGACCGCCTGACGGCGGCAGCCAAGGCACGCTGAACGGCGTCAGCGGAACCGAGTCAGCGGAACAAGCCCAGGCGCTGCACAGTCATCGGAAGAGGCCCAGTCTCTGGGCCTCGAGCGCCGCCTCGGCCCGCGAGCTCACGTTGAGCTTGCGGTAGATCTGCTTCACGTAGTCGGCAATGGTGTGGCGGGACAAGCCCAGCTGCACACCGATCTCCGGCAGGGTGTAGCCCTTCGCAACACGCAACAACACCTCGCTTTCGCGGTCCGTGAGGTTGACGTTGGGCATCAAATGGGCCTGCGCCTGCGGTTTGGCCTTGGCGCTGAAGTAGGCCATCACCCGCCGCGCGATGCTGGGGCTCAGC
>JANOAM010000898.1:0-2834 GCA_031411215.1 Betaproteobacteria bacterium | reverse complement strand
GAAGCGTCCGCGCTGTCAGGCATGTCTTCGGACGCCACCTTTGACACCGCCAAGGTGGAGCGCATTGCGCAAGCCATCCGTGACGGCAAGTTCAAGGTCAATCCGGAAGCCATCGCCGACAAGCTGATCATCAACGCCGAGGAACTTCTCGGCCGCAAGTTCAGCTGACCGCGGGCCCGCCATGATGCATTCACCGCAGGAACTCCAGGCTGTGCAGAACGCCGCCACCCTGGAGCGCCCGCTGAAGGCCGTTGAAGACCAGTTGGTGGCGCTGGGCCTGGCCCTGCACCAGCAGGACGCAGCGGCCGTGGACCAGGCCGCTTCGGCACTGCACCAGGCCCTGGCCCATGCCGTGGACCACTTCGGCCGCGCCGCGAAGAGCGGCGGTGTGCCGCCGCAGCTGCGTATGCGCCTGGCGCGTGCCAGCGGCCAGGTGGCCGCACAGCGCGAAGCCCTGGCCCGCGCGACCGCGTCACTGGACCGTGCCATTGACGTGCTGATCCCGCGCATGGCGCCGGCCAATCTCTATTCCGCCGCCGGCAGCAACGACCGCCAGAGCCGCCCGGGCGGCGGGCTGCTGGCCTGACCGGTCCGCAGGGCTTGAAGCGCCCTGCCCCACAAAGACAAAGACCGGCTCGCGCCGGTCTTTTTGTTGGCCACCAACCGACGATCGATCAGAACTTGAAGGCCAGGCGCAGCCCACCCCAGTGGCGGCCATTGACGGTGATGGGTGCCGCGGCTTCCTTCATCAGCACGAACTGGCCTGCACCCATGTCACGGCGGTAGGTCTGCAGCAGGAAAGGCCGCTGGTTGCGTGCCGAGCCGAGGCCCGTGCGGTCGTTGAAGATGCGGCGGTTGCGGCAGTTGGCGGCACTCCAGACCGGGTCGCTCGCGCGCTGCGGCTGGTTGTACTTCTGGTTGTGGCAGGCCACGTAACCGTTGCGGTCCACCGCGATGCAGAAGACGATTTTCTCCGACAAGCCGAGCGTCTTTTCCTGCACCTGCGGAAAGAGTCGGTCCGCGACCGCACAGAAGCGCGTCATGTGCTGGGCCGGGTTGCTGCCGACGATGGCGGCGTAGTTCTCGTCGAACAGGTCCTTCAGGCTGATGGACTGCGTGCGCACGGCATCTTCCAGCAGCTTGCTGATCTGCGCCGCCGCGTGTTGCGCGCCACGGATGTAGGGCGTGTCGGCGGTTTCGATGCCGCACTCGGCGATCGACTCAATCAGGCCTTCGGAGATGCGCAGGAAGGTCTCGGTGCGTTTCAGCGCGTTGTCCAGTGCACCGGTGGTGCGGCGCATCTCGCCTTCGATGACACCCATCTGGCCGTCCAGGCCGCTGCAGACCTCACGGCTGGTCTGGCTGGCGCGCTGGATGCGCAGCACACCTTCCTGCACTTCGCCCAGGGCGCGGTGCACGGCACCATGGTTCTCCGGGGGGCCGTTGCGGTTGACATCACGGGACAGTGCGGCGATGCGGCTGTCCAGCTGGCTGACCGTGCCCATGATGGCCTTGGACGAGGCTTCCACCTTGCTGGCCAGGTCCTTGACGGCGTCGGCCACCACGGCAAAACCGCGGCCCGCTTCGCCGGCACGTTTGGCTTCGACAGACGCATTGAAGGCCACCAGCCGCGTCTGCAGGGCCACCTGGGTGATCTGCTGGGCGGCGTCCGACACCTGGTGCAGCGTGTCCACGATGCCACTGACTTCACCACCCACGGCCTGCACCGCGTCGCCCACCTGGGCCACGGACTTCAGGCCCTGGTCCACTTCCTGGGCGATGCCGGCTTGGGCGCTGACCACCTGCTGCAACTGCTGGGCCAGGGCCTGCACGGCGGCCGCCTGGGCTGCGGCAACCTTCTGCGTGTCGTCCAGCACACCGCGCACCTCGGCCGCTTCGCGTCCCAGGTTGGACGCACGTTCGCTGATCGTGCGCACAACGGCGGTGGTGTCAATCGTGGGCTGCGGCGCCTGCACTTCGGCGGGTGCCGCGGCAGTGCTGTGGAGAACCGAGCGGCGGAAGCTTCCAAACATTGGATGGTCTCCTGCAATCAATAGGGGCGTGGTGTCGGCTCAGCGGCCGCTCACCACTCGCGCAGCCGTGTACGCAGGCGCGCAATCGACTGGCTGTGCAGTTGGCAGACACGGCTTTCGGTCACGCCCAGCACGGCAGCGATTTCCTTCAGGTTCATGTCGTGTTCGTAGTACATGCTCATCACGTACTGCTCACGTTCAGGCAGGTTCTTGATGGCGTCCACCAGGGCCTCGCGCATGCGCTGGTCCTGCAGGCGGGCCACGGGGTTGGCGCCCTCGTCCAGCACATGGCGGTCCAGGTAGTCGTCGTCGCCGTCGTCGCCGCTCATGTCTTCCAGGTAGATGAGCTGGGTGCCGCGCACCTTGCCCAGCAGGGACTGGTAGTCCTCCAGGCTCAGGCCCATCTCGCGGGCGATCTCACCTTCATTGGGCGGGCGGCCGAAGCGCTGCTCCAGCTTGTGCACGGCGGCTTCGATGCTGCGCTGGTGGCGGCGGTCACCGCGGCTCATCCAGTCGTTGCCACGCAGCTCGTCGAGCATGGCGCCACGTATGCGCTGGGTGGCGAAGGTTTCGAACTGCACGCCCTGTGTGGCGTCGAAGCGGCTCAGTGCGTCGCTCAGGCCGATCATGCCGACCTGGATCAGGTCGTCCAGCTCCACGTTGGCGGGCAGCTTGGCGATCATCTGGTGCGCGAGGCGACGCACCAGGGGGCTGTACTGCTTGAGCAGTGCGCTGGAGTCGAGTTGTCCCTTGGCGGTATACATGGCGGAGCCTCTGTCAGAGAACATGTCGGGCGGCGTG
>JANOAM010000897.1:0-2900 GCA_031411215.1 Betaproteobacteria bacterium | reverse complement strand
CGGCGGCGCATGGTGGGTCTCCAGGGGGCGATGCACGCATGGTGCGCGCCGCGGCCGTTGGGCGGAATATGGCCGATGCAGAATCCGGCATCAACTTTTAGTTAATGACCGAAAAGCCGCGGCAAGCGGCGGGAGCAGCGGCATGGACAAGCTCAGGGCGCTGGAGTACTTCGTGGCCGCGGCCGAAGCCGGGAGTTTTGCGGGTGCGGCGCGCCAGCTGGAGGTGAGCGTGCCCGCCGTGCACAAGCTCATCAGCTCGCTGGAAGACAAGCTGGGTGCACGGCTCTTCGAACGCAGCGCGCGCGGCCTGGTGCTGACGGCCAATGGCACCACCTACCTGGAATCCTGCCGGCCCTTGCTGGAGGAACTGGACGCGCTGGACACGGCGGTCAGCCGGTCCGCTGCCGGCCCCAGCGGCACGCTGGTAGTGGGCGCGCCGCCGCAACTGACGCACCACTTCCTGCTGCCCGCGCTGCCCGACTTCCACGCCCGCTGCCCCGACATCCAGATCGACTTCCGCGTCGTGCACCGCACGACCGACGTGGACGCCGCTGCGGTGGACGTGTTCCTGCTGCACGGCTGGCCCGAGACACAGGACCTGGTGCACCGCACGCTGGGCCACCCGCGCAGCGTCATCGCCGCCACGCCGGACTACTGGGCGCTGCACGGCGTGCCGGCACACCCATCGGAGCTGGCCGACCACAACTGCGTGCTGATGCGCAACCCGGTGGGCATCCTGATCGACCTGTGGGACTTCGCGCGCGGTGCCGACCGCGTGTCGGTCAAGGTCGGTGGCTGGCTCAACACCAACGACCGCGAGGTGGTGCTGCACACCGTGATGGCGCGCCAGGGCGTGGCCCGCTTCAACCAGCTGTCCACCTGGGCCCACCTGCGCAGCGGACAGCTGGTGCCGGTGCTGCCGGACTGGGAGGTGCAGGGCGGTCCGCCCTTGAACCTGCTGTACCGCCCCAACCACCGCCGCACGCCGCGGGTGCGCCTGTTCCTGGACTTCATCAGCGGCCTGCTGCGCGACTTCGAGGCCGCGGACAGCGGTACGCCGCAAGGCCGCATCTTCGAGCGGCCGCAGTGGTACCGGCGCGGATATGCACGTGCGTCGTCGGTGCTGCGCTGGCGCGGTTGAGCGGGCCTGCAGCCCTGGCGCGGCAGGTGCCGAGCCGGTCTTGCCACAATCGCGCTATGAACCAGCCCAAGTCCCCCAACCCCTTCGCCGCCCAGGCGGCCTACGGCTCCACCGGCTACGGCTACGCCAATCCGGCCGCCGCACCTGCACCCGCCCCCGCGGCCGACCCCGCCCAGGGCCTGGTCTACGACGTCACCGAAGCCGACTTCCAGACCCAGGTGCTGGAACGGTCCCTGCAAGTCCCCGTTCTGCTGGACTGCTGGGCGCCTTGGTGCGGCCCCTGCCGCAGCTTGGGGCCCATGCTGGAACGCATCACCGAAGCCTACGGCGGTGCCTTTGAGCTGGCCAAGATCAACACCGACGAAGCGCCCAACCTCAGTGCGGCGCTGCGCATCAAGAGCATCCCGCTGGTGGTGTTGTTCATCGGCGGCAGGCCGGTGGACCAGTTCACCGGCGCGCTGCCTGAAGGCCAGATCCGCGCCTTCCTGGACAAACACCTGCCGCCGCCTGCCGATGCGGGCGACCCGATGGAACAGATCCGCGCCGAAGCCGCACAAGCCACGCCGGAAGACGCCGAGGCGCTGCTGAGCGAAGCGCTGCAGATGGCCCCGGGCCACCCCGACGCCACCGCCGACCTGGCCGAACGCCTGCTGGCCCGCAACGCGCCGACGACCGAGGTGGGTGCGCTTCTGGACAGCGTGGCCGAAGCCGACCGCGGTGACCGCGACGCCACGCTGCGCAAGCGTTTGGCGCTGCTGGCCAACAAACCCCCGGGCGACGCCACGGCGCTGGCCGCGCGCATTGCGGCCAACCCGCGTGACTTCGAGGCCCGTTTTGGGCTGGCGGCGCTGCAGGTCTTCGAAGGCGACTTCAAGGCCGCCTTCGACAATCTGCTGGACGTTGTGCTGCGCGACAAGGCCGAAGGCAAACCCGACCGCGAACGGGCGCGCAAGCAGCTGATCGAGTGGTTCGATGTCTGCCCGGACCCGGAGGTCGTGAGCAACGGCCGGCGCTATCTGGGCATGTACTTGAACTGAGCGGCGCTCACTCCAGCTTGATGCCGCGCTTGGCGATCAGCGCGCTCCAACGCTCGGCCTCGCCCTTCACGTAAGCCGCGAACTCACGCGGCCCGCGCGCTTGCACGTCGCTGCCAGCTTCGGCAAAACGGGCCTTGACCTCGGCGCTGGCCAGCACCTTGCGCAGTTCGGTGGACAAGCGTTCCACCACCACCGCCGGCAACCCGGCCGGGCCCACCAAGCCCTGGAAGCCGGCCGATTCCAGGCCGGGCAGGCCCTGTTCGCGCGCGGTCGGCACGTCGGGCAGGTTGGGGTCGCGCTTGCTGCTGGTCACGCCCAGGGCCTTGAGCCGGCCGCCCTTGATCTGCGGCAGCAGCACGGTGCCGGCGTCTATCAGCAGGTGCACCTGGCCGCCTATCAGGTCCGTCACCGCGGGCGCGCTGCCTTTGTAGGGCACGTGCAGCAGGTCCACACCTGCCACGCTGCTGAACAGTTCGCCATTGAGGTGGGTGGACGCGCCCTGGCCGCTGCTGGCGAAACTGGCTTTGCCCGGGTTGGCCTGGGCCCAGGCGATGAAGCTCTTCAGGTCCTTGGCCGGGTGATCGGCGCGGGTGGCCACGATGTAGCCGGCCTCGGTCACCTGGCCGATGTAGGTGAACTGCTTCACCGGGTCGTAGGGCGGCTTGGCCTGCAGGTAGGGCGCGATGGCAAAGGGCCCCGTGTTGGCCACCAGCAGGGTGTAG
>JANOAM010000896.1:0-1876 GCA_031411215.1 Betaproteobacteria bacterium | reverse complement strand
GCTGCCGCTGTCCACCGCCGGCACCATCACGGCCACTGCGCCACCGGACAGCACCCAGTGGGCGGCCGACTGTTCCAGGTAGTGCAGCGTCTTGGTCCAGACACCGGGCAGTTCCACACCGGCCGAACCGGGGGTGTAGATGCGGGCCGACAGGCCGATGAGCAGGGGGGCTTCGGAAGGTGTGGGCATAGGCCCAAGATGATGGACCCTGCTGGCGGTACCGGCAACAGGTGCGCCGGTCGTCAGTCTGCGGCGTCGTCGGCGCCGTCAGCCTTCTCTTCGGCCTTGGCTTTCTCGACACGCCGCGCCAGTTGCGCGGCCAGCGGCACCAGGTCCTGCACCAGTGCGGTCGGCGTGTCCGCGGTGGACAGTACCAGGCCCGGCAGCGGCAGGCTGCTCATATAGGGTGGGCGCGAGACGCGGTCGGTCTGGCGGTGCGTCAGGGTCATGCTGAGAGCCAAGCCAGCCAGCGCCGCCGCAGCTGCAGCGGCGGTCACCGCGCGGCGGCTGTGCGGCAGCACGTGCAGCAGCTGCGCGCGCAGCATCATCACGGCCAGGAAGGCTTCCACCAGTGGCGACAGGCGCCACAGCCATGGCCAGCCCAAAGCGGCGCCCAGTGGTTCGATGACCGCGTCAGCCACCGCCACCCCCAGCAGCCAGGGGATCATGATGCGCAGGTGGCCGGCGAAGTCGAAGCGGTGCTGGAACAGCTTGGAGGCCAGGGCCCACACACCGGCCCAGCAGGCGATGCTGGCCGGCAGGCCAAGCAGCAGCGGCATCCAGGCCGACAGGTCGGCGCCGGGGTCCAGGCCCACCCAACGCTCGCCCACCGACAGCACAGCCAGCACGGCGGCTGCGGTGCCCACCAGGGCCCAACTGGCCAGGCGGTGCGTGGGCAGCGGCTTTTCGGGTGCCAGCACTTCTGCGGGTAGGCGCACACGCAGGCGCAGCGCGCCCAGCTGCAGCGTGGTGCCGGCAGCGGGCACGGCGGCGTCCTGGCCTGCGCTGAGGGTCTGTTCGCCCATCTGCAGGCCGTTGACGGTGTTGCCGAGCGTCAGGCGCAGCGCGCCTTGTCCGTCCAGATGCAGTGTGGCGTGGTGGGCGGCCACATGCGGGTCGTCGATGACCACGTCGTTGTCCATCGCACGGCCCAAGGTCAGCGGCCAGGCGTGCACGTCCAGCACGCGCGACACGCGGCCGTCGCGTTCGACCAGCTCGATCAGCGCGAGGCGGCTGACGCGGGCGTGGTCGTTGTGGCTGTGGGGGCTGTCTTTGGGGGCAGCGTCGTCGTCGTGGTCCATCCGAATCCGTCCAGGTAATGCTGGGCCAGGCGTTGTGCGCTGGGCAGGCTGACGCCCAGGGCGTCCAGGCGGCCTTGCACGCCACTCACTTTGCCGTCCAGCGTGGCGACCATCACCATCAGGTCGTGCAGGCCTTCCAGCTTCTTGTAGGCGCGCAGGCAGACGACGGCGCGCAGCGGCAGCGCGCCAGCTGGGCTCTTGTCTGCGGGTTTGCCCGCGGGCTTTTCAGTGATCGTGCGTTCGACACATTGGCTCGCCGTGCGCAGCCGGTCGTCGCTGCCGACAAATTCGTTGCCGAAGCTGGCGGAATAGCGCTGTGCGAACCGCAGCAGACCCAGGCGGCTGCCGTCATAGGCCTCGTGGCGCACGGTGATGTAGCCCGTCAGCAGCGGGCCGCTGACGAAGATGCGGCTGTCCATTTCGCAATCAGACCGTTCGAACTGCATGCCGCGTGCGGCCTGCGGCGAGCCGCGGCCCCAGCAGCGCATCCAGGTTTCCTGCGGCACCGGGATGCGGTAGGTCGGGTGGCCGGCGTTGCGCCAGGGCTGGGCGATGAAACCTTGGGTCAGCGTGGC
>JANOAM010000895.1:0-1626 GCA_031411215.1 Betaproteobacteria bacterium | reverse complement strand
TGGTGGCCGACGCCGAACCCACGCCGTGGACCGAGCGCTGCACGCGCCGCAGCGACGAACTGCTGCTGCTGGCGCAAGCCGACGAGACGCCGCGGTTCATCAGGAAGCGCTCTTCGCTGGGGTGCAGGCGCGGCGTCTCGTCGGCTTGCGCCAGCAGCAGCAGTTCGTCGCTGCGGCGCGTGCAGCGCTCGGTCCACGGCGTGGGTTCGGCGTCGGCCACCAGCAGCACGTAGTCGTACCGTGCCTCCAGCCGGTCCAGCAGCAGCGCAATGCGCCGCGAGGTGTCGCTGTCCGGAGCCGCCACGCTGCGCGCCAGGCCGGGTTGGCCCAGGTCCTGGTCCACCCGGGCCGCGTCTACCAGGCACACGCTGCCTTGGGGCAGCAGCTTCTGCAGTTCCTCACCCAGCCGTTCACTGAAGCGCCAGGCGTCCACGCCCGCAGTCACCGGGATGAGGCCGATGCTGACCGGCCTGGCCAAGTCGGAACGGGTCTGCGCCGATTGCAGGCGGCGGATCAGCTGCCGCGTCAGTGCAATGGAAGCCTGCACGCTGCCTTGCAGCAGCTGATGGAACTGCGGCTTGCCCAGGCGCACCAGCACGGAGTCGCGGATGGCCACCACGGTGGCCGAGCGCGGTTCGTCGGTATAGAGCGCCATCTCGCCGATGACCTGGCCACGCGCCATTTCGCGCACCATGTGTTCGACGCCGTCCTCGTCGCGCACGTAAGCGCGCAGGCGCCCGCTGACCGACAGGTACATGGAGTCGCCCGGGTCGCCCTGGGCCATGAGCGTCTGGCCGGCGGCCACTTCCACCCATTCCAGCTGGGCTCTCAAGGCGGCCAGCGCGCTTTCATCGACGGGCCCGAGGAAGTTGCGCAGCAGCTGCGCTAGAAGTTTGTTCTGTTCTTCGTGATCCATCGCGCGGCGCACTGTACCCGACAGGGCCCGGCGGGCCGCGACAATGCAGCCGTGTCCACCACCCACCCAACCCCAGTTGCTTCGCTGCGTGTGTTGAGCGTCATTCCGCCCATGACGCAGCTCAACACGCCCTACCCGTCCACGGCCTATCTGACGGGTTTTCTGCGCTCTCGCGGCGTGACCGCGGCGCAGGTGGACCTGGCGCTGGCGCTGATCCTGCAGCTGCTGTCGCGCACCGGCTTGCAAGCCCTGCGTGTGGCCATTCGCGACAAGCCCGCGGACCAGCGCAGCCGCCGGGTGCATGCGTTCGATACACGTTTCGACGAGTACCTGGCCACCGTGGAACCGACGCTGGCCTTCCTGCAGGGCCGCGACCCGACGCTGGCCCACCGCATCGCGGCGCGCGCCTTCCTGCCCGAAGGTGAACGTTTCGCCGCACTGGACGGTTATGTCGGCCACGACGACGGCGACGACCCGCTGGCCTGGGCCTTCGGCGCCCTGGGCAGCAGCGACCGTGCGCGCCATCTGGCGACGCTGTACCTCAATGATTTGGCCGACGTCATCAAGGACGCGGCCGACCCGCGCTTTGAATTCGTGCGCTATGGCGAAAGCCTGGCGGCCAGCCAGCCCAGCTTCGACCCGCTGGCCGACGCTCTCGCTGCGCCACCCAACCTGGTCGACCGAATGCTGCAGGCGTTGACTGCAGCGGC
>JANOAM010000894.1:0-19113 GCA_031411215.1 Betaproteobacteria bacterium | reverse complement strand
GCCACACCCGTGGCCCCCCCGCCCGCGCCGCCGGCTCCCGTGCCGCAACGCGGCGGTGGCAGCCGTCACGGCGCCAGCCTGCAGGCGGTGCTGGACTGCCTGCCCGAACTGGCCGCAGGCCAGGGCCTGGCGCTCAACGTCGCTGTGCAGCGCCTGCGTGAAGCGCAGTTGCTAGGCAAGAACAGCAGCTCGCTGAAGTTGTTCTCGCAGCTGGGTGACGCCTTCGAACTGCTGCCGGCGGACAAGCCCTCCCAGGTGCGGCTCCGGCGTTGAATCTCGGGCAAGCCCCCACCGCGCCCGGGTCTGCTTGAAACCCGACACCACGCCCTAACATCCCGCTTGTCTCGGACACCCTGCGGCCGATCCAGCCGCTTTTCGCCATGAAACGCGTCCTGCTCTTCATCGTTACCAACTTGGCCGTCATGCTGGTGCTCGGCATCGCTGCCAGCCTTTTGGGCGTCAACCGCTACCTCACGGCCAACGGCCTGAACCTGGGGATGCTGCTGGGCTTTGCTGCGGTGATGGGCTTCGGCGGCGCCATCATCTCGCTGCTGATCAGCAAGCCCATGGCCAAGTGGAGCACGGGTGCGCAGATCATCAACGACAGTGCCGACCCGACGCACCGCTGGATCGTCGGCACCGTGCAGGGCTTTGCCCAGAAGGCCGGCATCGGCATGCCCGATGTCGCCATCTACGACGGCGAGCCGAATGCCTTCGCCACCGGCGCGTTCAAGAACTCGGCGCTGGTCGCCGTGTCCACGGGCCTCTTGCACAGCATGAGCCGCGAGGAAGTGGAAGCCGTCATCGGCCACGAGATCTCGCACGTGGCCAACGGCGACATGGTCACGCTGACGCTGATCCAGGGTGTGATGAACACCTTCGTGGTCTTCCTGTCGCGTGTCATCGGCTACTTCGTCGACAAGGTGGTGCTGAAGAACGACAGGGAAGGCACCGGCATCGGCTACATGGTCACCACCATCGTGCTGGACATCGTGCTGGGCGTGTTGGCCAGCATCGTCGTGGCCTGGTTCTCGCGTCAGCGTGAATACCGTGCTGATGCCGGCGCGGCGGCGCTGATGGGCCGCAAGCAACCCATGATCAACGCGCTGGCCCGCCTGGGCGGCCTGGACCCCGGCCAGTTGCCGCAGAGCGTGGCCACCATGGGTATCAGCGGCAAGCCCAGTGGCTTGATGGCGCTTTTCAGCACCCACCCGCCCATCGAAGACCGCATCCGCGCGCTGCAGCAATCGCAGTAAGCGCCGTTCAGCCGAAGTCGAAATCCACGAAGTCCAGGCGCGCCATGCGCCCCCTGAACTCGCGTGTGTAGCCCGGCCAGATGGCCACGTTGCGTCCGCTGTCGGCGCGGTACCAGCTGCGGCACTGGCTCCAGACGGATGGGCCCAGGCGGCGTTCCAGTTCTTCGTTGAACCTGGCCATGATCGCTGGCTTCACGTCCAGCCAGCGATTGCCGCGACGCTTCACTTCCTTCATGGCGCGCAGCACGAAGGCCACCTGCGGTTCGATGTACAGCAGCGTGGACGCATGTCCCGTGGCGGTGTTGGGCCCCAACATCAGGAAGAAATTGGGGAAACTCGCCACCGTGGTCCCGAAGTAGGCCTGCGGCCCCGCTGCCCACTGCGCCTGCAGGCTGCACCCGCCGCGGCCGGTGACCGGCACGGCCATCGCGTGCTGCACGTCGAAGCCGGTGGCGCAGACCAGCACGTCCAGCGCATGTTCGGTTCCATCGGCCGTGACCACGCCGCGGGGCGTGACTTCACGGATGCCTTCGGTCACCAGCGCCACATGCGGTTTGCCCAGCGTGCGCAGCCAGGTGTTGGAGAAGATGATGCGTTTGCAGCCCAAGGGGTAGGGCGGTGTCAGGCGGGCACGCAGGGCCGGGTCGGGCACCTGGCGCCGCAGGTGGCGCGTCACATCGCTCATCACCTTGCGGCGGGCGAGCGAGCCTTCTTCGAAGCCGTTGCGCAAGACCTCGGACAGGCCCATCCACACCCAGCGCACCAGGCGCTGGTACAGCGGCAGGCGTGACAGCAGGCGGTCCAGCGCGCCGTAGCGGCGGTCCATGCGCGGCATGACCCAGTTGGCGGTGCGCTGGAAGACACTCAGGTGCGCGACTTGGCGCGCCAGCTCCGGCACCAGTTGCGACGCGGTGGAGCCCGTGCCGATGACGCCCACCCGCTGGCCTTGCAGCGGCACGCTGGCGTCCCAGCGCGCGGTGTGCAGTCGTGGGCCCGCGAAGGACGCCAGGCCGGGTATGTCCGGCCAGCGCGGCACGGACAGCGGGCCCGTGCTGCAGACGAAGAACCGTGCGCTGACGCGTTCGCCATTGTCCAGTTGCAGTTGCCACAGGCCACTCTCTTCATCAAAGCGCGCGCTGGTGATGGCGGTGCGCAGACGCAGGTGCGGCGCCAGGCCGTGCTCGCGCGCCAGGCCCTGCATGTAGGCCAGGATCTCGGGCGCATCGGCAAAACGCTGCTTCCAGTGCGCGTGCGGTGCAAAGCTGAAGGCGTAGGCGGGAGCCGGCACGTCTACCTGCGCGCCGGGGTAGCGGTTGTCCCACCAGGTGCCGCCCAAACCTGCCGACTTCTCGATGATCACGAAGTCCTGCTGCCCCGCGCGCTGCAGCGCGATGGCCATGCACAGGCCGGACATGCCGGCGCCCATGATGACCACCTCGTGGTGGCCGGTGGTTGGGCTGGGCGCTGTATCCGATCTGTCCGATCTGTCCATTGGGCCATTCTGGCCCGGGACGGCGCCGCGCCGGCTACAGCCGCATGCGGGCTGTCACCTCGGCGTGGCCGCTCTGCAACTGCGCACCCAGGCGGGTCATGAGGCCCAGCATGGGCTCGTTGCCCGGCATCACGCTGCCCGTGAGCTGCTGGATGCCGGACGCACGTGCGTGCACCGCCAGACGCTGCAACAGCGCGCGGCCCAGGCCCTGGCCCTGCCAGGCATCGGCCACCGTCACGGCGAACTCGGCTTCACCATCTTCCGCGACCACATAACGCGCCTCGGCCAGCAGCGTGCGCGCGCCGTCGTCGGTGTGCGTGGTGGCCACCAGCGCCACGTGGCGTTGTGCCACCTGGGTGGTGAGCATCTGCAGCGCGTTGTCCGGCAGCCGGTTCACGGCGCCGTGGAAGCGCAGCAGGCGCGCGCGCGGTGACAGGCTGGCGAAGAAGCGCTGCAGCGCTTCGGCGTCGCTGCGGTGTGCGGGCCTCAACAGCACCGCGCGGCCGTCGCGCAGGGTCAGCGTTTCGCGGTAGGGCTGGTCACGCCAGCGCTGCGCGCAGCTGGGCGTGGGTGCCAGGTCCAGCGCGGCGTTCATGGCGCACGCTCCACCTGGGCAGTCGGCCACCAGCGTTGCACGGCGACGCGCAGGCGTTCGGGCCAGCCGTTGGACTGCGGCAGCGGTTGTGCGCTCAGCACGGCCGGCCCGCCCAGCGTGCCCACGGTGATGGCGGCGTGGCCGTCAAAGACGCGGCTGCTGCCGGCGTCGATCTCGATGTCTTCTGATTCACCGTCCTGCGTCACCCACAAGGTACCGCAGTCGGCCTGCAGGAGCAGCGCATGGTGGCCGGTGAAACGCAGGAAGTCCTGGCGGCCCAGGCGGGTACGGGTGGGCAAGGGAGTGGTCAATCGGGTGCTCAAGCGGGTGGTCAGGGACAGGGTGCTCATGGCATGCTCCAGATTCATGGCTGCAAGCGCGGGTGTGGCTTGGCCAGTGAGGGCATCTTGCTCGGTGGACCTGTTGGACACAAACGACCATTTCGAAGGTTTCGCATTCCTTGGAGTCATGTGAATGGACCATGCCCGCCTGCCGCCGCTGAACCGCCTGGCCGTGTTTGACGCTTCGGCGCGCCACCTGTCGTTCACCAAGGCGGCCGAGGAGCGCTTCCTCACGCAATCCGCCGTGAGCCGGCAGATCGCGGCGCTGGAAGAGGAATTGGGCGTGGCGCTGTTCCGCCGCCGCCACCGTGCGCTGGAGCTCACCGACGACGGCCGCCGCCTGGCCGAAGCCATGGTGCGCGCCCTGTCCGAGGTGCGCGACGCCATTGGCGCCATCCGTGCACCGGGCCGGCGCGAGGTGTTGGCCGTCACCACCACGCCGGGCCTGGCGTCGCTGTGGCTGATCCCGCGGCTGGCCGACTTCATGGCCGCGCACCCGGCGGTGGACGTGCGCATAGACGCCACCCACGTGCAGCGTTCGCTGGCGGGTGAGGGCTTTGACCTGGCCATCCGCTACGTGCCGCTGGAAGGTGCGGCCGGGCTGCCGCTGTTTGGGGAATCGGTGCAACTGGTCTGCGCACCATCGCTGCTGCGCCGCTTGCCGCTGAAGACACCGGCCGACATCGCGCACCACACGCTGCTGAAGGTGGAGATGCCGCAGCCGCAGGCCAAGGGCCCGCCGCTGGAGTGGCAGACCTGGTTGCAGGCCGTGGGCGCTGCGCAGGTGACGCCGGCCGCCACGCTGATCTTCACCAACTACGACACGGCCGTGTCCGCGGCGCTGGCCGGGCAGGGCGTGGTGCTGGGCCGCCGCCCGCTGGTGGATGCGCTGCTGAAAAAACGTGCACTGGTGGCACCGTTCAAGGGCACCAGTACCTCCGCGCGCGGCTACACCGTGGTGGTGGAGCCCGCCGCCGCGCGCAAGCCGGCCGTGCAGGCGCTGGTGCGCTGGCTGCAGGACCAGGCAGCCGGCGTGGGATGAAGCTGGGCGTGTTGCCTGCCGGTAGTGCAAAGCGGCCGTCGCTGAACCAAAGCCGGTGGCCGCGTGGTGTCAGAATAACCGCGTTCCGGCCATGACACGCGCACCTCGCATCAACCTGGAGCCCGATGCCTCCGAAAACCCGCTGGCTGGGTTGCAGCGTTGGTTGGGTATTGCCACCTGGGTTTGGGACCCTGTCGAGGACCGCGTCAACTGGTACGGCGATGTGTCGCCGCTGCTCGGGCTGCCACCGGGGACCTACACCGGGTCCTTCAGCCACTGGCTGAGCGCCATGCACCCCGACGACCGCGAGGCCTCGAGCCGCCGCCTGCGGGCCTTTCTGAAGGGCGCGATACGCGAGTACCAGGTGGAGGAACGTGTGGTCTGGGCCGATGGCACGGTGCACTGGCTGGAAACCCGCGGCCGGGGCCGCTACAGCGCCGACGGCCGTGCCGAACTGCTGGTCGGCGTGGTGCGCGACATCACCGAGCACAAACTTGCCGCGCTGGCACTGGCCGCTGGCGAGCAGCGCCTGCGTGTGCTGATCGAAGGAGCGCCGGTGGCCATCGGTGTCTCGCGCAACGAGGTGGTGACCTACGGCAACGCGCGCTTCATGCAGATGTTTGTCGGACAAGGCGGCCTGTCGCCATTGGACCGGCCGGTGATCGACCTGGTGGCGCCGCAGAGCCGGCAGGACATGGCCGAGCGCACCGCACGGCGTGGGCGCGGCGAAGAGGTCGAGACCACCTACGAGATGATGGCCCGCCGCACCGACGGCACGGAGTTCCCGTGCCAGATCTCGCTGTCCGATGCGACCCTGGCAAACGATGGTTCTGTGCTGGTGTTTCTGCAGGACATCACGGAACGCCAGCGGGCCGAACAGGCGGTGAAGGCGCTCAACGCCGGCCTGGAAGAGCGCGTGGCGCAGCGCACGCAGGAACTGGAGCGCAGCAACGCTGCGCTGGCCGATGCCCTGGACGTGGCGAAGTCGGCCACACGGGCCAAGAGCGAGTTCCTGGCCAACATGAGCCACGAAATCCGCACGCCGATGAACGCCATCCTGGGCATGAGCGGGTTGGCGCTGCGTGTGCACAGCCTGCCGGACCGTGCCCGCGCCTACCTCTCGCACATCCATGGCGCAGGCGAGTCGCTGTTGGGCATCCTGAACGACATCCTCGAATTATCCAAGATCGAGTCCGGCAAGCTGGACATTGAGCGCGGCGAATTTGTATTGGCCGACGTGCTGGAACGCGTGACGACTCTGGTGGCCACCAAGGCCAGCGAAAAAGGCCTGGACTTCCTGCTGGACACCGCGCGCGACGTGCCGCGCAGTCTGGTGGGCGACCCCTTGCGCCTGGGCCAGGTGCTGCTCAACCTGTGCAGCAACGCCGTCAAGTTCACCGACCGTGGCGAAATCGTCGTCGTCACCGTCAAGACCGAGACGCGCGACGACCAGCGGGTGACGCTTCGCTTTGCTGTGCGTGACACCGGCATGGGCATCGAACCTACCCTGTTGCCCCGCCTGTTCACGGCCTTCGACCAGCTGGATGCGTCGACCACCCGCCGCCATGGTGGCACCGGCCTGGGTCTGGCGATCTGCCGGCAACTCGTGACGATGATGGGCGGCGAGATCGGTGCGCGCAGCGAGCCCGGCCGCGGTTCGGAGTTCCACTTCACGCTGCCGTTTGGCGTGCTGCCTTCGGCCCAGGTGGCCGAACCGGTGCCGGAACTGCCGGTGCGCCGCGCACTGGTGGTGGACGACAGTGCCAACGCCAGGGAAGTCCTGGGTGACCTGCTGGACGGGTTGAATGTGCGTCATGCGGCTGCCGCCGACGCGGCCACGGCTATGCAGGCGCTGGACGCTGCGGCTGCGCGCGACGACCCTTTTGACGTGGTGCTGCTGGACTGGCGCATGCCGGGTGCCGACGGCTTTGCGACAGCGCGGGCCATCCGTGACCACTGCGTCGGTCGCCTGGTTCCCAAATTGATTCTGGTCACCGCCTACGGCAACGACGACCTGGTGCAACGGGCCCACCGCGACGGTTTTTCAGCGTGCCTGAGCAAGCCGGTGACGGTCACGGCCCTGTCGCGTGCGTTGCAGCACGCCCCACAGGGCCTCTTGCCGGCGGTTGCGGGGCCGCACTTGGCCCCTGGCTCGGTCCAGGCCCGCCTGGCCGGCCGCCGCTTGCTGCTGGTGGAAGACAACGAGTTGAACCAGATCGTGGCCTCGGATCTGCTCGTCGAGGTGGCCGGTGTGGACCTGGTGGTGGCCAGCAGCGGCCGCGAGGCCCTGGAACGCCTGGCGGTTGATCGATTCGACCTGGTGCTGATGGACGTGCAGATGCCGGAACTGGATGGCTGCGCCACCACGCGGCTGATCCGTCAGGACCCGCGGCACGCCGAGACGCCGGTCGTCGCCATGACCGCGCATGCGATGCAGCGAGACAGGGATCTGTGCCTGGCCGCGGGCATGGTCGACTTCATCAGCAAGCCCTTCGAGCCGCAACACCTCTTCGCCACCATCGCGCGGTGGTTGCCCGAGGTGGCGCCGGACGTGTCGCCGGACGGGCCGGCCGCCGTGCCCTGTGTGGACTTCAGCGTCGGCCTGCGGCGCTGCATGGGCCGCCAGGATCTGCACCTGCGTGTGTTGAACCGGTTTGTGCAAACTCACTCGGGCCGTGGCAGCCAGGTGCGGCAGGCGCTGCAACAGGGCGACCGCAAGGGGGCCTGCCTCAGCCTGCATTCGTTGGTCTCCAGCGGCGGCATGATCGGAGCCGAGACGTTGGCCGAACGAGCGGGCCAATTGGACGCGTTGCTGCGCGAGAGTGATGCACCAGTTCCGGACGACGCGCTGCGCCGCTTCGAGGAGGAAGAGGCGAGGGCGCTGGCCGAGATTGCACGCTACCTGGCAAGGGCCTGAACGCTCAGGCCTCGCGCAACCGGAATGCGGCCACGGTGCTGGCCAAACGCTGGGCCTGCTGCCGCAGGCTCTCCGCCGCAGCGGCGCTCTCTTCGACCAGGGCCGCGTTCTGCTGCGTGACCTCGTCGAGTTGTGTCACCGCCTGGCCGACCTGTTCGATGCCGCTGCGCTGTTCGCCGGTTGCATGGCTCAGCTCGCCGATCAGCGTGCTGACGCGCTGCACCTGGCTCACGATGTCGGTGATGGTGTTGCCGGCATCGCCCACCATCTGCGTACCTTCTTCCACCTGTGCGCGGCTGTCGCCGATGAGGCCTGCGATCTCGCGTGCAGCTTGTGCCGAACGCTGTGCCAACGAGCGCACTTCGGTGGCCACGACGGCGAAGCCGCGTCCTTGCTCGCCGGCACGCGCGGCTTCCACCGCGGCGTTCAGGGCCAGGATGTTGGTCTGGAAGGCGATGCTGTCAATGACCGAGATGATGTCGCCAATGCGTTGCGAACTGGCGCTGATGCGCTGCATGTTGCTCACCACGCGGGTCATGGCTTGGCCGCCGGCGGCGGCAGCGCGCGCCGCTTGCGTGGCCAGGGCGGTGGCCTGCACAGCGGTGTCCGCGTTCTGGCGCACGATGGAAGTGATCTCCTCCATTGACGCGGCTGTCTGCTGCAGGTTGCTGGCCTGCGCTTCGGTGCGCTGGCTCAGGTCGGCGTTGCCGCCGGCAATCTGCGACGAGCCGGTGGATATCGAGTCCGACGCCGTGCGCACCTCGCCCACGATGTGGACCAGGCTGGCATTCATGCGCTCCAGGGCGCGCATCAACTGGCCGAGTTCGTCGCCACGCTCCGTGACTGCGGTGGTCGTCAGGTCGCCGGCGGCCACACGGTCGGCCAGCGCCACGGCCTCTCGCAAGGGCTGGGTGATGGACCGTGTGATCCACCAGGCGCAGCCCAGGCCCAGCACCACGGCCAGCAGGCCAGCCGCCAGCAGCCAGCGCCGCGTGGACTGGTAGGCGGCAGCGCTCTCTGCGCCGGCCGTCTCGACGATCTTCTGGTTGAAGTCCAGCATGGCGCGCAGGTCGCCAGCAAAGGCATGCAAGGCGGAGTACGTCTCGCCGAAGGCCTGGTGCTCGGCGGCGTCCTTGCGGCCGGCAGCGAAATCGGACAGCACCTTGTCGACAGCCGCCTGGTAGCGGGCCTGCGAGGCCAACGCCTTGGCCAGCAATTCCCGACCTTCAGGGCGCACGATCATCGGCGCCAGCGCCTTGAGCGCATCGTCGAAGCCCTTGAAGTTGGTAGCCAGGCGGGCGCGTCCTTGCTCGCGCCGGGCGGGGTCGTCGTCACCCACGCTCTGGAACACGCGCGCAATGCTGCCCCGGGCGTGGTCCAGCGCCGCGGTCTCCAGCTTCACCTTCCGGTACTCGATGTTGACGATCTCTTCGCTGCGGTCGTTCATGCCGGTCATGCCGAGGATGGCCAGCAGCAGCATGGCGGCCAGCAGCAGCAGCACGGCGGCAAACGCGCCGCCCAGACGGGCGCCAATGGGGAGTCGGTTGATGAAGTTCATTGCAAAGGGTCCGCGAGACTGTCTGCCGGGTATCGGCTGTGCAGTGCTCCGACTTTAATTTGAACGAAATGAACATGAAGGCCGGATTTAATGGGCCTTGCCCCAGCTGTTGGCCGCCGGAACGTGGTCTGGACGCGCCTGTTCAGGTGGTGCCGGACGGCGTCTGGCCCAGTCCCAGTGCGTCGCGAAGCTGCGCCAGGCCCACGGGCTTGCGGACCAGCGGCACACCCGCAGGCAGTCCGCCCAAGCGTGCGATGTGCCGGTCCGCCAGGCTGCTGACGACCACGATCTTCTTGGGCTGGACCACGCAGTGGCCGGCCAGTTGGCGCAGCATGTCCAGGCCGTCCATGTCCGGCATGACCACGTCGCTGATCAGCAGGTCCGGCGCTTCGTGGCCGATGGCCACCAAGGCCGGGACGGCACGGTCGAAGGTCTGGATGCGGCAGCCGGGCAGCAGGTGGTCCAGCATGGTCCGGATGAGGTCGGCGTCGTCCGGGTTGTCTTCGACGAGGACAACCGTGGGGGCTGGCTTGCCGTCCAGGGCGGAGCCCCGGTGCTCGGCGAACAGCTGGTCGGCACTGTCGGCTTCGATGCGGCGGTGGCCGCCTGGTGTCTTCCAGGCCGCCAGTCGGCCGGCATCCACCCAGCGTTGCACCGTTGGAATGGAGATGCCGAGCTGCCGCGCGACATGGGCGGTGGAGTAGGAGCGCGGGGCGTTGCTGGACCGTGGCGGAGGCACCAGCGAAGTCTACCGGTCGGACTGACGCCACACGGACGCAAGCCCTCGTGCCAACGCTCGTGCGGGGCTTGGGGGACAATTCCCGCCATGGTGAAGCAACGCACGATCAAGCAGATCACGCGCGCTGTGGGTGTGGGCGTGCACAGCGGCCAGAAGGTGGAACTCACACTCCGCCCTGCCGCGCCCGACACAGGCATCGTCTTCCGCCGCACGGACCTGGCCGAACCGGTGGACATTCCCGTCACGGCGCAAGTGGTCAGCGATACGCGCATGGCCAGCACCATCAGCCCGAACGGCGACCCGGCCGCGCCCAAGGTGCAGACCATCGAACACCTGATGTCGGCGTGTGCGGGCCTGGGCATCGACAACCTGTACGTGGACATCACGGCCGAGGAAGTGCCCATCCTCGATGGCAGCGCCGCGACCTTCGTGTTCCTGCTGCAAAGCGCGGGCATAGAGCAGCAGAACGCGCCCAAGCGATTCATCCGCGTCAAGAAGACGGTGGAGATGCGCGAAGGTGAGGGCGCCACGCTCAAGTGGGCGCGCCTGGAGCCGTACCACGGCTACAAGCTGAGCTTCGAGATCGAGTTCAACCACCCGGCCGTGGACGCCACCGGCCGCCGTGTCGAATTCGACTTTGGCAGCGGCCAGTACAAACGCGACATTTCGCGCGCCCGCACCTTCGGCTTCACCAAGGACGTGGAGATGATGCGGTCACGCGGCCTGGGCCTCGGCGGCAACATGGACAACGTGATCGTCGTCGACGACTACCGCGTGCTGAACGCCGACGGCTTGCGCTACGACGACGAATTCGTGAAGCACAAGATCCTGGACGCCATTGGCGACCTGCACATCGCCGGCAAGCCGCTCTTGGCAAGCTACGTGGCCTACAAGAGCGGCCACGCGCTCAACAACAAGCTGCTGCGCAAGTTGCTGGCGGACGAGACGGCCTTTGAGATCGTCACGTTTGAACGTGAAGCCGACGCCCCCCAGGGCTTTGCCGAGCTGGCGCCTGCTTGGTAAAGGGTTGAAAGGTGATGATGATCTTCCGCTTGGTCTTCGGCCTGCTGCTGGTGAGTGGCCTGCTGTGTTTTGCCACCTATGTGGCAACGGGGCAGGCGGTGTGGCGCCAGCGTGGCATCGTCATCGTCAAGTGGACGGTGATCGCTGCGCTGGGCTTCTTTGCCGTGCTAATTCTGGAGCGGCTGGCGCTGATGCTGTAGCGCGGCTGCAGTGCGGCTCTAACGGCCGGCGCGCGCCGACTGGGGTCGTTCGCCCACGGTCACTTTCACATCCAGCTGTTTGGCACCGCGTTGCACGGTCAGCGGCACACTGCTGCCGGGTTGCAACGCGGCGACGGCCGAGAACAGGTCACCGGTGGCCAACACGGGCTTGCCCGCCACCTTGACCAGCACGTCCCCTGGCTGGACGCCGCCACGTGCGGCCGGGCCGTCCTGCAGCACGCCGGTGATCAGCACGCCGCTCTTCACCGGCAGCGCCAGGCTGTCCGCCAGTTCGGCGGACAGGTCACGTGGCTCCACACCTATCCAGCCGCGGCGCACGCTGCCGCCCTTGATGAGTGCATCCATCACCTGCCGCGCCGTGTCCACCGGCACGGCAAAGCCGATGCCCAGGCTGCCCCCGCTGCGCGAGAAGATGGCGGTGTTGATGCCGACCAGGTGGCCCGCCGAGTCCACCAGCGCACCGCCGGAATTGCCGGGGTTGATGGCGGCGTCGGTCTGGATGAAGTTCTGGAACTGCGAGCCGCCGGCCTGCGTGCGGTCCAGCGCGCTGACGATGCCCGCCGTCACCGTCTGGCCGACATTGAAGGGGTTGCCGATGGCCAGCACCGCGTCGCCTACCTGCAGCGCGCGCACGTCGCCCAGGGTCATCACGGGCAGGTTGGGCAGGTCGATCTTGAGCACCGCGATGTCGGTTTCCACGTCGCTGCCGACCACGGTGGCGCGGGTGCCGCGGCCGTCCTGCAGCTGCACTTCAATCTCGGTCGCGTCTTCCACCACGTGGTGGTTGGTCAGCAGGTAGCCCTCGGGCGAGACGATGACCCCCGAGCCCAGACCCACCTGTGTCTGGCCTTGCGCCCGTTCACCAAAGAAGTACTTGAAGCGGGGGTCGTCGGCGTGCGGGTTGCGCGACACCTTGGTAGCCGTGACGCTGACCACGGCCGGCGCAGCGCGGCGTGCGGCCAACGCGTAGCCGGAGGCCCCGGCGCTGGCCCCTGGCGAAGCGGGCGCCACCTGGTACACGGTGGGTGAGGGCAGCAGCGTTGAGGCGCGGCCGCCGGGCAACCATTCGGGCTTGAAGGTCAGCAGCACGAACAGCACCGCCACCGCCACGGTGACGGCCTGTGAAAACACGAGCCAGGTTCTGCGCATGGGGATGGAGTGGCGGGCGGCTGAAGCGGGGCTGACGCCGTGGGCACAATGCGCCCATGGCCCACCGCAAAGATGTCGAATCGTGCCTGCAGATGCTGCTGCGGCCGGAGCTTTTCAAGGATTATGGGCCGAACGGTCTGCAGGTTGAGGGCCGCGACCAAGTCCACCGCGTGGCCTCGGGCGTGACCGCCAGCCTGGCCTGCATAGACGCGGCGATTGCCGCCGGCGCCGACACGCTCATCGTGCACCACGGCCTGTTCTGGCGCGGCCACGACGGCCGCCTGACGGGCTGGCTGGCCGAGCGTGTGCGCCGCCTGATGGCCGCCGGCATGAACCTCTTCGCCTACCACCTGCCGCTGGACGCACACGCAGAACTGGGCAACAACGCGCAGCTGGGCCTGCGCCTGGGGCTGAAGTCCGATGCGCGTTTTGGCGAACAGGACCTGGGCTTCATCGGTGCGGCCACGGCCAACACCACGGCCGAAGCGTTGGCGCAGCGCACGCGCCAGGCGCTGGGCCGGGACGTGTTGCTGGTGCCTGGCGACGGCCGCGAACTGCGTCGCATAGCCTGGTGCACCGGCGGCGCGCAGGGCTACTTCGAACCGGCCATCGCGGCGGGCGCCGATCTGTTCTTGACCGGCGAAATCTCCGAGCCGCAAGCGCATCTTGCGCACGAAACCGGCGTGGCCTTCATGGCCTGCGGTCACCATGCAACGGAGCGCTATGGCGCGCCTGCGCTGGCTGCACACGTGGCGGCG
This sequence comes from Betaproteobacteria bacterium, assembly GCA_031411215.1. GTDB lineage: Bacteria > Pseudomonadota > Gammaproteobacteria > Burkholderiales > Burkholderiaceae_C > Rubrivivax. The sequence goes on along the minus strand of JANOAM010000894.1, from coordinate 6,022 downwards.
CAGCTGGGCCTGGAGCACATCGCGATCCAGATCGAAAATCCCGCATGAAGCCCTTGCTCGTGACCATGGGCGACGCGGCCGGCATAGGCCCGGAGATCATCGTCCGCGCCTTCGACGACGGTCAATTGAGTGACTGCGTGGTGGTCGGCAGCGTGGATGTGCTGCGCCGCGCCGGCAGCCGCCTGACGGCACGCGTGGACAGCCCGGTTGACCTGGCCGATGTACCGCTGGGTGCCTTGCCGGTCATCGAACCGCCGGGCCTGCCCACGGGCCTGGCGCAACTGCCGCTGGGACGCATCGACGGCCGCAATGGCGCCGCTGCTGCGCGCTGCATTGAAGCGGCCGTGGCGCTGGTGCTTGCCGGCGAGGCCGCCGGCATCGTCACCGCGCCCATCCACAAGGAAGCGCTTTCTGCCGCCGGCGTCCGCTTCCCCGGCCACACCGAGATGCTGCAGGCCCTGGCCGCAGCGCCCGGTGCGCCGCTGCCACCCGTGCGCATGATGCTGGCCAACGAAGAACTGCGCGTGGTGCTGGTGACCATCCACCTGTCGCTGCGCAAGGCCATTGAAGGCGTCACTTTCGATGCCGTTCTGCAGACGCTGCGCATTGCACACGCGGCCGCTGCTGCTTGGGGCCAGAGCCGGCCGCGCATCGCGGTTGCGGGCTTGAACCCGCATGCGGGCGAAGGTGGGCTGTTCGGTGATGAAGAGCTGACCATCATCGGCCCGGCCGTGGAGGCCGCGCGTGCCGAGGGCCTGGATGTGTCTGGCCCGTTCGCGCCGGACACGGTCTTCATGCGCGCGCGCCGCGGCGAATTCGACCTGGTCGTGGCCATGACCCATGACCACGGTCTGATCCCCGTGAAGTACCTGGGCGTGGAACAGGGTGTCAACGTGACGCTGGGCCTGCCCTTCGTGCGCACCAGCCCGGACCACGGCACCGCCTTCGACATCGCGGGTACGGGGTGCGCCGACGCGTCCAGCCTGGTGGCTGCCGTGCGCATGGCGCGGCGCCTGGTGGCTGCGGCCTAGACGAACTTCAGGCGCGCGCGCTGCGCGGCGGCTGTGCGGTGAGCGTGGCCAACTGGCGGCGTGCACGCTCGGTGGCGCGTTCAATCAGCGTGGACTGCTCGTAGGCGCGCAGCCGGCCGGTCTCGCAAAGCTTGATCAACATGCGCTGCGTCAACGACACGGTTTCCTTGTGGCGCTTGCCATGCGTGAACATGAAAAAGCTGCGGCCCGGGCTCACGTGTGCCAGGCGCACCTTTTCCCACTTGTCCTTCAGATGCATCTGGTAGGCAAAGCCGATCTGGATGTTGTCCACCAGTTCGCGGCCCTGTGTGGCTTCTGCCGCTTCGGTCATGGCCGGCAGGCCCGGCGCGGCCGGCTCGGTGCTGGGCGGCGGAGCCTCGGGTTCGGCGGCCAGGTCGATGTCGATGTTGCCGGTCCAGTTGACGGCGGCGTCTTCCAGCAGACCGACACGTTTTGCTTCCGCGGCGCTCAGCTGCGGTGCGGACACTTCGTCGTTCAGCACGGGCAACACCGGCTGGGCGCGCAGTTCTTCGGCCGAAGGCACGGGGCGCTGCAGTGCGCCTTCCACCTGCTTGGCCATCAGGTTCAGGTCCAGCTGGCGCACGGCCGCGCTTTTCAGCGCCTCGGCATGCGCCGGCATCAGCTGGCCGAAGAAGGCGCGGCGCTGAGGCTCCGGCCAGCCGATCAGGTTCATGCCTTCCGTCAGGTCCTGCATCAGCTTGGGCAGGGCGGCCAGGAAGGCCTTGCGGTGCGTGGGCGTCGGCTTGGGCTGCACGCTGAGCATCAGCTCGCTGCCGACACGGCGCAGCTTCTGCGCCTGTGCGCCGTCAGCGCCACCATTGGCGGCTGCGCGCAGCAGCACCTGGCTCCAGACGCGGCTGACAAAGTCGCGCACGAAGGTCGGGCCGGTGATGTCCTTCAGTTCTCCGGCCAGGCGGTCCGCGTAGAGCTGGCGCAGGCGCAGCTCGTCTTCCTTTTCCTGCAGCAGCGCGGCGGCACCGCCGTCGGACTGGGCGTCGCGCAGCGACTGCTCGGCCACGAAGGCTTCCAGGGCCAGCAGCTTCTGCTGGTAGACCTCGATCTGGTCGAACTCGCCTTCCACCACTTCCTGCACCAGCGCGCGCACCTTGGCCAGGAACTCGCGTGCGGTGTCTTCGCCAAAATCTTCGAAGGCCGCACCCAGCGACGCGATGCGGTTTACGAAACGCCGCACCGGGTGCTTGCGTGACGAGAAGAAGCTGGGGTCGCCCAGCGCCGCGCGCAGCACCGGCAACTGCAGCCGCGCAAGCAGGCGCGCCATCTGCGGCGGCACCTTGGGGTCGGACAGGATCTGGTCGAAGAGGAAGCCAATGACGTCGATCACCATGTGATCGACGGTGCCCGTGCTGGCCTGGCGCAGTTCGTCGCGGTGGGCGTGGATCAGGTTGGGCAGCGGGGCGCGACTGACGCTGTCGCCCAGGCCGCCGCCGTCGGCCCATTCCTGCGTGCCGCTGCCCGTGGGCTGGTAGGCGTCGTGGTAGGCCAGTCGGCGGATCAGCGTCATCAGCGCCGGGTCCACCTGCCCCAGTGGCGTGCCGCCGCGTGTGCTGCTGTAGCCGTTGCGCGTGGACGGCCCGTGGTGCGCGCCATGGCCCGTGGTGTGTAAACCCTGGTGGCCACCCGGGCCTGCGCGTGGGCCGTGGCGGCTGTCTCCGGGCGGGACGCCATGCAGGCTGTCGCCGAGCTGGCTGTCACCACCGTCACGCGCCGCGCCGATGCGCTGGCGCACGGTCAGGCCCAGCGGCTGCACACCGGCCTTGCGCAGGTCGGACACGATGCCGCCGTAGGTGCTGCGCAAAAGACCACCCAGCGAACGGCTGAATTCGGTGGACAGCACCTTGCGCACGTCTTCGCGGTCGGACACGGCTTCGACGCCGCGGATCATGGCGTGGCCGATGATCTCCGGCCGCATCGGGTTGCGGTCGCCGCGTTCGCTGCCGGCTTCGGCCAGCAACGTGGCGACGTAGGCGTCCAGTTCGCGCAGTTCCCATTCGCAGCTGTGCATGACCTCCAGGCCGAAGCGTTCGGCGGAGATCTGGGCTTCGACCTCGCGGTTCTCCACCAACGTCAGCGCGTCCCAGCTGGTGGGTGCCGCCGGTGCGGCCGCGGTGGACGTCGCCAGCGGACTGGGACGGGTGTGGTTGGCCATGGCCGCCGCGCCCAGTTCGCGCACCATGCGCTCGTCAAAGGCGTCGTTGAAGGCCAGGATGAAGACTGCGGACTTGCGGTTCAACTCGAACTGCGCAGCCAGCAGGCCGTCGCGCTGGAAAGCGTGGGTGGCGGCCAGCGCCGCCAGGCCCAGGCTTTCAATGGTGCGTTCCGCCGCCTCGCGCGCCGCCAGCTTGAGGCGCTGCACCGCGGCTTCCAGCGGGGCAGGCAGGCGATGGATCGGATTGGGTTTCATGGGCGGCGTGGGCGCGCCGGAGGGTAGCGCTCCGGGCAGCCGCCTAGTATGCGGCAAGGTACCGCACCCGGACCCGGGCCACGGGCCTCAGGACCCCGTGGCTGGGTGTAAGCAAACGCTGAAAAGCGCTGCCTAGTTTTTCAGCCCGACTTCTGCGCGTTTTCAACCCGCGCTCAGCGTGCTTTCAAGGCGTCGCGGATCTCGCGCAGCAGCACCACGTCTTCCGGCGTGGGCGCCGGCGGGGCGGGCGGGGCCGGAGGCGCTTCGCGCTTCATGCGGTTCATCTGCTTGACCATCAGGAAGATGATGAAAGCAAGGATGATGAAGTTGATCGCGATGGTGATGAAGCTGCCATACGCGAACACAGCGCCGGCCTTCTTGGCGTCGGACAGCACCGTGGCCGTCTGGCCGGCCAGCGGGATGAAGTAGTTGTTGAAGTCCAGGCCGCCGAAGATCTTGCCGACGATGGGCATGATCAGGTCACCGACGATGGAATCGACGATCTTGCCAAAGGCGCCGCCGATGATCACGCCGACGGCGAGGTCCATCACATTGCCCTTGAGGGCGAATTCCTTGAATTCCGTTCCAAAGCTCATGTACTCACTCCTGTTTTTTGAATTGCCGGCGTCCCTTCGGCCACGCCGTGCCGCGCGGTGCGGCGGCGCGCGGACCATAGTCGGGGCGCTGGCGGGGCGTCAACTGTCTTCAGGATGGGCGACCTGTCAGGCCGGTGCAGGCGGCTCGGCTAGAATTTGGGGTTGACCCGAAGCAAGCACCAACAAGGACTGGCATGAGCGGCATGAGTGGCACGATGGCCCAGACGCCTGATGAAGGCATAGACAAGAGCAAACGCACGTGGATCGCCATCACTTGTGGCGCCAGTGCCGTCGGTGGTGTGGCGGTCGCCGTGCCCTTCGTGAGCACCTTTGCCCCGTCGGAGCGCGCCCGCGCGGCCGGCGCGCCGGTGCAGGTCGACATCAGCGGCATCAAGCCCGGCGAGAAGCTCACCGTGGAATGGCGTGGCAAGCCGGTGTGGATCGTGCGCCGCACGCCCGAGCAACTGGCGGCCCTGAAGAAGCTGGACGGCCAGCTGGCCGACCCCAAGTCGGACCGCAAGGCCTACCCGACGCCGGACTACGCGAAGAACGAATACCGGTCCATCAAGGCGGAGTACTTTGTGGGTGTCGGCATCTGTTCGCACCTGGGCTGCAGCCCCAGCGACAAGTTCGCCACCGGCGCGCAGCCCTCGCTGCCCGACGACTGGGCCGGCGGCTTCCTGTGCCCTTGCCACGGCTCCACCTTCGACATGGCCGGCCGTGTCTTCAAGAACAAGCCTGCGCCGGACAACCTGGAAGTGCCGCCGCACATGTACCTGTCTGACACCACGCTGGTCATCGGCGAAGACAAGAAGGCTTAAGGGGCTCACGAGATGGCTGAATTCAAGGAAGCACCCGCCGGCTCGTCGCCGTTGGTGCAAGCAAGCACCTGGCTCGAAAACCGGTTCCCGACCGCGTTTGACGCCTACCGGGTCCACATGTCGGAGTACTACGCTCCGAAGAACTTCAACTTCTGGTATTTCTTCGGCTCACTGGCGATGCTGGTGCTGGTGATCCAGATCGTCACCGGCATCTTCCTGGTGATGCACTACAAGCCGGACGCGGCCAAGGCCTTCGAGTCCGTCGAGTACATCATGCGCGACGTGCCCTGGGGCTGGCTGGTGCGCTACATGCACAGCACCGGCGCCAGTGCCTTCTTCATCGTTGTGTACCTGCACATGTTCCGCGGCATGATCTACGGCAGCTACAAGAAGCCGCGCGAACTCGTCTGGATCTTCGGCTGCGCCATCTTTCTGTGCCTGATGGCAGAAGCCTTCATGGGCTACCTGCTGCCGTGGGGTCAGATGTCGTATTGGGGCGCCCAGGTCATCATCAACCTGTTCGCCGCCATCCCGTTCGTGGGTCCGGACCTGTCGCTGCTGATCCGCGGTGACTACGTCGTCGGCGACGCCACGCTGAACCGCTTCTTCAGCTTCCACGTCATTGCCGTGCCACTGGTGCTGCTGGGCCTGGTCGTCGCGCACCTGCTGGCGCTGCACGACGTGGGTTCCAACAACCCCGACGGTGTCGAGATCAAAGCCAAGAAGGACACCGCCGGCAAGCCGCTGGACGGCATCCCCTTCCACCCGTACTACACGGTGCACGACCTGATGGGCGTGGGCGTCTTCCTGATGCTCTTCAGCGCGGTGCTGTTCCTGGCGCCCGAAGGCGGCGGTTACTTCCTGGAATACAACAACTTCATCCCGGCCGACCCGCTGAAGACCCCGGCGCACATCGCCCCGGTCTGGTACTTCACGCCCTACTACTCGATGCTGCGTGCCGTCACCGACGACATGGTCAACGTGCTGGTGGCGTTGCGCGCGCGAGCTGCCCTGTGGGTCAAGGGCGCGATCGTCGGCGCCGCTCTGCTGATAGCCGCTGCCATGCTGGCGACCGACGCCAAGTTCTGGGGCGTCCTCGTTATGGGTGCGGCAGTCATCATTCTGTTTTTC
>JANOAM010000893.1:0-3680 GCA_031411215.1 Betaproteobacteria bacterium | reverse complement strand
GCCCTGCTCGTCGCGCAGTTCCACCAGTTCGCCATGCGGGTCCTGCTGGCGCATGTACCCGGCTTCGCCATTGCCGTCCACGTCACCCGCTACCCAGTGCGCGTGGCCCTGGTTGACGCGGTCGTCCACGGGGCTGGACCGCACATAGCGGCCGGTCTTGAGCACGGCTTCCGCGCCGTCCGGCGAGATGCGCGGCACGACATAGAACAGCGTGTCCTTGATGGCTTCGACCATGGGCGCAGGGAAGGGCTTGCCGCCGACTTCCGTGGCGCCGGTGTGCAGCGCCAGCACGTCTTCGGCCATGGCCAGCGCCACGCTGGAACCGCAGACCTCGGACGCGTGCATGTTGCCGTCGATCCAGACGGCGGGGCGGCCGTCGTCACCGGCACGGCCGATGGTCAACAGGGGGATGTCACGGCCTTCGGCCGAGGTGCCCAGCGAACTGACGCGCACCAGGTCCGGGTGCTGCTGCGCCCAGGTTTGCAGTTGCGCCGTGATCTCGGCGTGGTCCAGGTATTTCTGTCGGAACATGCAGTCTCTCGCAAGGATTCAAGTGGGTGGATGTTGCCGCAAGTCGGCGCCTGGCCCGGCGCCGGGCTTCTTTCAGTCACCACTTGCAGCCACTGCCCTTCAGCGCGTCGGCCACCAGGGGCACCACGGCCAGCACGCCGGCACCGGCATAGGCCTTGCGGCAATCGGTCTTGCCGGCCTTTTCGATGTCGCGCGCCAGTTTCTCGTCCACTTCGGGCGGGCGCGGCAGCACGGGCAAGGCGCCACCGGTGGCAAAACGCGACAGCTCACCGCCGCGTGGCCGCGCCAGTTCCAGGTTCAGGCGCGGCGGCTGGCTGGCCGCCGTCGCCGCGGGCGTGGCCACGTCATGGCCTATGCGCGAACCGGCGTCGGGGCCGGCGTTGCCCGGGGTCTGCACCAGCGTGCCTGGCGTGGGCAGCGCGGACGTGGGCATGGTCGGCATGCTGGGCAGGGTGACCGTCTCCGCCGGGGCCGCACGGGGCAAGGCGGCTTCGGCAGGGCGTGGCGCGGCAGGCGCGGGAGCTGGCGACAGCTGCCGCAGGGCTGCCGGCGCTGCGCCGGGTGTCGGCAACGGCTGCAGGTCCGGCACGGCAGTGGCCGCGGGCTCGCGGGCCAACGCAGGGGCGCCACTGCGGGTGGCGGGCAGCAAGGGTGTGGACAGGCTGCGTTCGGCGGGTGCCGGCGGGGGCGCAGCTTCCGGCGCCGGGGCCGGTGGTGCAGCGGCGGGTGTCGGCAGTGCCACGCCAGGCAGCGGAGCCAGCAGCGGCGCGGACACGCGGTCCGCTGCGATGAGGGGTGGCTGGGCAGCCGGCAATGCCTGAGGCACAGCCATCGGATGCGCCTGCGGCGTGGCCATTGGAAGCGCCTGCGGCGTTTGGGGCGCCGGCACCCCCAACTGCTCCGCGCCCGGCAGGCTGTCGGGCGGCAACTCGGTCTGGCGCACACGCCCGCCCCAGCGCGGGCTGTCGCTTACGGGCGCAGCGCCGGGTGCAGGGGTGGCGGCGGGGGACGCGTCCCGGGCGCTGTCGCTGACGGGGCCCCGCAGGGTCACGTTGATCGCCCCAAAGACGCCTTGCCCCGGCAACGCAGTGCCGCTTGGCGCGGTGCCCAGCATCAGCACCAGCCACAGGTGCAGCAGCATCGCCAACAGCACGCAGCGCGCCATGGGCGTGATGGGCGCTGCAGGCCAGGGCGCCAGGCGGGCCGGTAGCGGCTGGTCTTGCAGGACGGCATGCATGGGTGGGGCGACCTTGGCAGCGCCGCTGCGGGCTGTCAAGACAGGGTGGTGGGGACGGGCACGGGCTGGGCACAGGCTGGGCACGGGCTGGGAGTGGGCTGGGAGTGGGCTGGTCAAGCGCTGGTCACAATCCGCCGCATGCAAAACACCGTCCGCCACCGCCTGTCCTGCGTGCTGCTGCTGACCAGTGCGGTGGCCTGCACCCTGCCCATGTGGCTGCTGCCCACCGACCGCCACCCGGGCTACCACGGGGTGCAGGCGGCGGGGGTCGTGGCCCTGCTCTGGCTGACTTGGCAGGTGTGGCGCGTGGGCGCAGCAGGGCAGGCCACGCGAGGGCTGTTCTGGCCGCTGGCGGGTATGGCGGTCGGCTTGGCCCTGCTGGGCTGGTGGCCTGCCGCACTGCCTGCCCTGGTGGGGCTGGTCCTGGTGCAACTGGGTGAGCCTGACGAGCCCGGCGACGCAGGCGAAGCTGGCGAATCTTGAAACCCGCTGTTCCCGGCGCTCGGGTCTAATCCGGGCTCACTTCCCGGACCGCTTCCGCGCACCGCACCATGGACCAGCTCAGCCAGCTCAAGCAGCACACCACCGTCGTCGCCGACACCGGCAACTTCCTGCAACTGGCGCAGTTCGCGCCGCAAGACGCCACCACCAACCCCAGCCTGATCCTGAAGGCCGTGCAGCAGCCGGACTACGCCCCGCTGCTGGCCGAAACCGTGGCTGCGCACAAGGCCGAGCCGCTGGACGCCATCGTCGACCAGGTGCTGGTGCGTTTTGGCCGCGAGATCCTGAAGGTGGTGCCGGGCCGCGTCAGCACCGAAGTGGATGCACGCCTGTCCTTCGACACCGAAGCCTCGCTGGCCCGCGCGCGCCGCATCATCGGTCTGTATGAAGCTGCGGGCATCAACAAGAGCCGTGTGCTCATCAAGCTGGCCTCCACCTGGGAAGGCATACGCGCGGCCGAGGTGCTGGAACGCGAAGGCATACGCTGCAACCTGACCCTGCTGTTCGCCTTCTGCCAGGCGGTGGCCTGTGGTGACGCCAAGGTGCAGCTGATCAGCCCCTTTGTGGGCCGCATCTACGACTGGCACAAGAAGTCCGCAGGCGCCAAACCCGGCGGATGGGACGAAGCCGCCAATGCCGGCGCCAACGACCCCGGCGTGCAGAGCGTGCGCGCCATCTTCAACCACTACAAGCGCCACGGGATAACAACCGAAGTGATGGGCGCCAGTTTCCGCAACGTGGGCCAGATCGTGGCGCTGGCGGGCTGCGACCTGCTGACCATCAGCCCCGACCTGCTGGCGCAGCTGCAGGGCACCGATGCACCGCTGGCCAAGGCCCTGGACGCCGAAGCTGCACGCGGCATGGACCTGCCCGCCGTGCACTACGACGAGAAGGCCTTCCGCTGGGCGCTGAACGAAGACGCCATGGCCACCGAAAAGCTGGCCGAAGGCATACGCGCCTTTGCTGCGGACGCGGGCAAGCTGGATGCGCTGATCGAAGGTCTGCGCCAGTGAAGCGCTGTGACGAAACCCAGGCCTGGGGCGCCCTGCAGGGCCACTTTGAAGCCCATGGCCGTGACCTGGACCTGCGCGAGGCCTTCGCCCGCGACCCCGGCCGCTTCGACAGCTTCAGCCTGCAGGCGCCCGAGGTCTTTGCCGACCTCAGCAAGAACCTGATCGACATCGCCACACGCCGCTTCCTGCTGGACTTGGCGCGCGAATGCAACCTGGAAGCGCGGCGCGACGCGCTCTTGCGCGGCGACATCGCCAACGCCACCGAAGGCCGCGCCGTGCTGCACACCGCACTGCGCGCACCCAGGGGCCAGGGCCCGTTCAGCGAGGATGTGCACGCGGTGCTGGACGCCATGCTGGCCTACGCCGACCGCATGCGTGCCGATGACGCCATCACCGAC
>JANOAM010000892.1:0-3467 GCA_031411215.1 Betaproteobacteria bacterium | reverse complement strand
GGGCGGCGCCAACGGCGTGGCCATCCTGCTGCCGCTGACCTTCACCATGTCGCCGACCTCGGCCATCGTGATGCTGTCCTGCATCTACTGGGGCGCGCTGTTCGGCGGCGCCATCACGTCCATCCTGTTCAACATCCCCGGTGAGCCGTGGTCTGTGGCCACCACGTTTGACGGTTATCCGCTGGCCCAGAAGGGCAAGGCGGGACAAGCCCTCACGGCAGCTTTCACCTCGTCCTTCGTGGGCGCCTTCGTGGCCGTGGTGATGATCACCTTCCTGGCGCCGCTGGTTGCCAAGTTCGCCTTGAAGTTCGGTGCACCGGAATTCTTCGCGGTTTACCTGCTGACCTTCTGCAGCTTCGTGGGCATGGGCAAGGGCTCCCCGTTCAAGATCCTGGTTGCCATGACGCTGGGCTTTGCCATGGCCGCGGTGGGCATGGACACGGTGACCGGCCAGCTGCGCATGACCTTCGGCATCAGCGAACTGATGCGCGGCTTCGACTTCCTGATCGCGGTGATCGGCCTGTTCGGCATTGGCGAGATCCTGCTGTCCATGGAAGAAGGCCTCGAATTTCAGGGCAAGGCCGCCAAGATCAACCCCAAGGTGGTCTGGGAAACCTGGAAGGAACTGCCCAAGTACTGGGTGACGTCCCTGCGCAGTTCGCTGGTCGGCATCTGGATGGGCATCACCCCGGGTGGCGCCACGCCGGCTTCGTTCATGAGCTATGGCCTGGCCAAGAAGATGTCGCGCAACGGGCCGAAGTTCGGCACCGGTGAGCTCGAAGGCGTGATTGCACCGGAAACCGCGGCCCACGCCGCCGGCACCGCCGCGCTGCTGCCCATGCTGGCGCTGGGCATCCCCGGCTCGCCGACCGCCGCCGTGCTGCTGGGCGGCCTGCTGATCTGGGGCCTGCAGCCCGGGCCGCTGCTGTTTGTGGAGCAGAAGGACTTCGTGTGGGGCCTGATTGCCAGCATGTACCTGGGCAACCTGGTCGGCCTGATCGTCGTGCTGACCACGGTGCCGCTGTTCGCGTCCATCCTGCGCATCCCGTTCTCCATCATTGCGCCGGTCATCATCGTCATCTGTGCCATCGGTGCCTTCACCGTGCACAACGCGATGCTGGACATCTGGTTCATGCTGGGCTTTGGTGTCATTGGCTACGTGTTCAAGAAGCTGGACTACCCGCTGGCGCCGCTGGTGCTGGCGCTGGTGCTGGGCGACAAGGCCGAGGACTCGTTCCGCCAGGCCATGCTGGTCTCGCAGGGCGACGTGCTGATCATGTGGTCCAACCCGCTGGTGGGCAGCATCACCACCCTGGCCCTGCTGATGCTGGCGTGGCCGCTGATCTCCAAGCTGCTGGCCCTGGTCCGCACGCCCAAGGTGGACGAACTGGATGCCCAGCGCCCTATCGACTGATTCACAGATTCACTGATTGACTGACCGACCGATCCCCAAGGAGCGAACATGCCCGTCATCGCACTCACTCAGGGAATGGGCTCGCTGGCCCAGGACATCGCCGAGCAATTGGCCGACGACCTGAAGCTGTCGACGCTGCAGCACGAGGTGGCCGAACGGGTCGCCGAGAAGATGCACGTGTCCAAGAGCCTGATCAACCGGCTGCGTGGCGGCAAGGCCGGCGCACTGGAGCGCATGCGCACCGACCGCCACGCGCTGGCCATCTACACGGCCGAAGAAGTGCTGGACGCCGCCGCGCGCGGCAACGTGGTCATCCGCGGCTGGGGTGCCACCCAACTGCTGCGCGCGGTGCCGCACATCCCCTGCGTGCGCATCATGCGGCCCTTCGATCAGCGTGTGGACTGGCTGATGAAGGAACTGGGCACAGACGACCGCGGCCTGGCCGAAGCCGAGATCCGCCGCAGCGACCAGGCCAGTGCCAGCCGCATGAACGACCGCTTCGGTGTGCATTGGGGTGACCCGGTGCTGTTCGACCTGGTGATCAACACCGAACGCCTGTCGGTGCAGAGCTGTGTGGACCAGCTCAAGGCGCTGCTGCAACAGCCCGAGTTCGCCGAGACTGCCGGCTCGCGCGCGCTGCTGCAGGGCATGGCGCTCAGCGCCCAAGTGCGTGCCGCGCTCAACGCGCATGACGGCACGCGTGCCGTGGACGTCGCCATCGAGAGTGCCAACGGCCGTGTCACGCTGCGCGGCATCGTGGCCGACGATGCCGAGAAGTCCGCTGCCGAGCAGGTGACCAACGGCGTGGCCGGCGTGGCTTCGGTGGACAACCAGCTGCACGCCATCTCCGACGCCAGGCACTTCCCGACCGCGCGCCGCTGAGGCGCGCAGGCCAGAGGCCGCGCGCAGCGCGCCTCAATCAAGCTTCCCGCCGCGGAACCGGCTCTGCCGGGCCGCTGGCGGACACCCCCCTCGGGCGGGGTGAGGCCCGCGGCTCCAGTTCCGCCTGCGCGGAACTGGACGGGCCGAACGGGCTGCGACTCCGGCGCAGCCCAGCGAACGCTAGTGAGCTTGGGGGCTCAAATTTTCCCGCGCTGCTTCAACCGGCTGAGGGTTTCGGCCGACAGGTTGAGGTACGCGGCAAGCTCCTTCTTCGGCATGCGTTCGGCCAGTTCCGGGTGTTTGCGTTCGAAGCGGTGCACACGGCCCGGGGCGTCCAGCAGGTGCAGCGTGATCGTGTGCGCCATCACCTCGCTCATCAGCCGCATGACCTCGTATTCGAAGGTTTCCTTGATCTTCGCGTAGCGGCCTATGAAGTCCACCCACTGCGGCATCGGCAGCTTGGCCACACGCGCCTTGGTCACGCAGACGATGCTGTAGGGCGTGGGTGTGTTCATGCGCCAGGCGGCGTAGCTGGTTTCCATGTCGCCTTCGGCCGAGAAGCGCAGGATCATCTCCTTGGCCTCGGCGTTGGTGACCACGCGCTTGAGGATGCCGCCCAGCACGAAGTACTGTTCCATGTCGTGCACACCCTGGTGCAGCAGGTTTTCACCCTTGGCGGCGTCCACGATGACCAGGTGGCTGGACAGGTCACGCCACTCCTCATCGGCCATGTCGCGCAACACCAGGTTGTTCCTCAACTCGAGCCGGATGACGTTGCGCTCGGGATGGTTGTCGATGTGTGTCGAGATCATGGCGGGCCGGTGCGGGCGGGTACGGGCCGGTGCTGGCGGGTGCTGGCCCTGCCGGCCTGGCCAAGACAAATCTTGAATCTTGACCGCGGTCAACGGCGTTCCGAAAAAGCGACTCCTATGATAGACCGCACCCGATGGATGACCCTCAGTCCTCATCCCAAGACAGGCAGGAGACAAGCGCACATGAGTACCGACACCGCACCCCGCGAGATGACCGACGGCTTCCACCTGGTCCTTGACGCGCTCAAGCTCAACGGCCTGGACACCATCTACGCCCTGCCCGGCATCCCCATCACGGACCTGACGCGCATGGCACAGCGCGAAGGCCTGCGGGTCATCTCCTTCCGCCATGAACAGCA
>JANOAM010000891.1:0-8021 GCA_031411215.1 Betaproteobacteria bacterium | reverse complement strand
TGCGCGCGCTGCCAGTCCGGGCGCTGGGCGGCTTCGGCCACCCACAGGCCAAAGCGGCGCAGCGGCTCGGCAGGGGTCTGGCCAGGGCTGCGCGCCAGGTCAAGCAGCGGCAGGGCCGTGTCCAGCGCCGTCAGCGCTGCTTCGGGGCCACCGGCAGCCAGTGCGGTGTCCACCAGCAGCTTGGCGCTGGCCACCAGCAAAGCGGTGTCACCGCGTGGCACGGCGCGGTCGAATACGGCATTGGCCAGGGCCAGGGCTTGGTCGCGCCGGCCGGCCGCCAGCAGCAGGTCCACCTTGAGCGCCTGCAGCGGCGTCAGGTCCTGCGGCCGCGCCGTGTCGCCGGCCTGGGCCAGGGCCTTGTCAACCACGTCAGCCGGCGCCGGCTGGGCGCCCGCCGGCGCTTCCTGCGCCCACAGCACCGTGGCCCGCAGCAGCGGGCCCACGTCGACGCGCGGGGGCGGGGACTGTGCCGGGTTGGACGCCGCGGCAGGCGCTGCGGGCGCGGCCTCTTCATACGCGGCCATCGCCGCGCGCAGGTGCTCCAGGCGCTTGGCGGGGTCGGCCTGCGCGTCGGCGCGCCACAGCGCGGCTTGGGCACGGCGCTGCGGCAGCGCACTGGGCGCAGCCGCCAGGGTGTCGGCCAAGCGCAGCAAGGCTTCGGCCGCGGGCAAGGCCGCGGCGCTGTTGCGCGACAGGTCTTCGGCCACCTGGTCCAGTTCCGGTTCCAGCAGCGCCCAGCGGGTGTCGGTGTCCGGGACCGCTGCGGCCCGCTGCAGCAGGGATTGCAGCTCCGCCTGCCGACTGCCCAACCACTGCGCCTGCTGCGCGCGGCCGGCTGCTTCGGCCTGGGCCCGAGCTTCGGCGCTGACCTGCACCTGCGCGCCGGGGTCGGGCCCGAACTGCTGGATGCGCAATCCCCAGGCCAGCGCACCCAGCAGCGGCAGCGCCAAGCTGAAGGCGTAGAAGGCCAGGCCAGCCGCACGGCCGGGCCGGGTCAGGCGTGGCCGTTGGGTGGCGGGCAGCAGCGCGTCCGCCAGCGCCTTCTGGCTGGGCCAGGCCAGGCGGCCGTAACCCAGTTGAGACAGGGTGCTGAAGATGGCCTTCAACGCCCCCGGCCGGGCCAGGCCCGCGTGGCGGCCACTGGCACGCAGCGCACGGGCCACGCGGGCTTCACGCCAGTGCTGCGGCAGACCCAGCGCCATCAGGAACACCAGGCCCAGCATCACGCCCTGGGCCAGCGCGCCCTTCAGGGTCCACGCCAACGCGCCCACGCCCAGGACTCCCAGCACGCGGCCCATGAAGGCCACGCCAGGCCAGCGGCTGAGCAAGAGGATCTCGAAGATCTTGCCGCCGTCCAACGGGTGCACGGGCAGCAGGTTGAAGGCGTTGAGGATCACGGCCAACAGCGCGCAGGCACGTCCGAATTCCCCCAGCACGCTGGCCGGCACGTACAGCAGCGCGACCAGCCCCAGCACCAGCCCCGGCAAGGGGCCGGCAAAGAGCACGGTGAGTTCCTGCCGCACCGTGGGCTGGTCATGCCGGCCGCTGACCGCCGCGCCCAGGAAGGGCAGGAAGAAGACCTTCAGGTCCTGGTAGCCGGCCTGGCGCATGGCCAGGAAGTGGCCACCTTCGTGCACCAGCAGCACCAGCAGCAGGGCAGCCAGCGCCTGCAGGTCCATGTTCAAGCCGAAGGACAGTGCGGCCGCGGCCGCACTGGCAAAAAACAGCAGCCACTTGGCACCCGTGGACCACCCACCCGACGGGTGCCGCCGGCTGTGCTGTTCATACGCAGCCACCATGGCCGACAAGCTGGGCGGCACGGCCTTGGTGGCGGCCCGGCGGTCCGCCGCCATGGGCCGCCAGGTGCGGTGCGCCACCTTCCAGGCCCGGCCCAGCATGCTGAAGGCCCAGCCCGTGCTGACACGGTAGCCCCCGTCACCGGCCCAGACCAGCTGGCCGCGCAGCTGGCGCACCTGGAAGCTGGCGCGGTCGGCGTCGGCACTGGCGCGCGCCCAGGCTTCGGACGTCATGCCGGACCACTGCGCGGGCTTGGCCGCCATGGCGCGCATGGCGGCGGTGTGCGCCTTCCACACGGCCGGCCAGTCGGGCAGCCAGACGTCGTGGGTCGTCACATCACGCAGCGGCAACGGGCCGGTGATGCTGGCGCGGTTGCGTGTCAGCAGCGTGTGGCCTGCGCGCGTGCGGCTGACGAAGTGGATGCTCCATTGGCGCGGACCGTCCGGCAGCACCGTGGTGGTCAGGAAGGCCGCAGCCGGCACCTTGGGGTGGGTGAGGGTCAGCAGGTGCTGCGCCACCGGTTGGCCCGCCAACAGCTGGCCCACGCAACGCTGCGCCACGGGCTGCGCAAAACCCAGCGACAGCAGCAGGTCCAGCCCCGGGGCCAGGCGCTCCTTCGCGTCTTCGGGCACTTCCTGCGGCAGCAGCGCCTGCACCTGCGGCTCCACCAGGCGCAGCCGGCGCATCTGCGCCTGCACCATGGCACTGGCCACACCCGCCAAGAGCAGCAGGGCGACAAGCAACGCAATGAGCAGGGTGAACATTGGCGGCGCAGGGGCTGTGCGGGGAACCTTGAAGCCAGGAACGTGGGCGCGATTGTGCGGGCCCGGACCGCCTGGATGGTGGGACTGCAGCGGCATACTGGCCCGCCATGAACCCATCACAACTTCTGGCGCACATCGACAGCGGCCAGCTGTGGCCCGCCAGCGGCGGCGACCGCTTCACCGACATCCCCGCCGCCTACCAGACGGCGCTGGCCGTGCGCTCGCTGCGCGTGGCGCGGGGCGAGCAGCCGCGCGGCTACAAGATCGGCTTCACCAACCGCAGCATCTGGCCGCGCTACCAGGTCTTCGCGCCCATCTGGGGCGCGGTATGGGACCGCACGCTGTACCTGGCGCGGGACGGCCACGACGTGCCGCTGGCCCACACCTGCCAGCCGCGCATCGAACCCGAAGTGGTGTTTGCCTTCAAGCACACGCCGCCGCCGGCCTGCAACGTGGACCAGTTGTTCGACGCGCTGGACTGGCTGGCACCGGGTTTCGAGGTGGTGCAGTCGCACCAGCCGGACTGGAAGTTCACGCCCGCGCAGACGGTGGCCGACAGCGGGCTGCATGCGCGGCTGCTGGTGGGCGACGCGGTGCAGGTGCGCACGCTGGCGCCCAATGCCGCCGCCCTGCACGAACGCCTGGCCGCCACGCGGGCGACGTTGCACCGCGGCGACACGGTGGTGGACCAGGGCCACGGCGCGCTGGTGCTGGACAGCCCGCTGCACGCGCTGCTGCACTTCCTGAAGGAGTTGCGCGCCTGCCCAGGCGCGCCGGATGTGGCGCCGGGCGATGTGGTGACCACGGGGACGTGGACGGATGCCTGGCCGGTGGAGGCAGGGCAGGATTGGCGGGTGGCGTTCAGCGACGCGGTGCCGGGGTTGGCGGTGCGGTTCAGCTGAACAGAAGAGCCGCCCTCAAGTCACTGGGCTTGCGCAAAACCGCGCGCCACCTGTTCCAACGCCGTACGGACCTGGGTCACGACAGTTGAATCACCGCTGCTGGACAACAGCAGTTGCTGTGTTGAACGGGTCATGCCCACGTAGACCAGGCGCAGCGCCTCCTGCAGCGCCTCTTCGCGCATGGGCATGACCTGCAGACCCGCCACACAGACCCAGGGAAATTCCAGCCCCTTGGCGCTGTGCAGCGTCAACAGCTTCACCGTGGCCGCGTGCCAGTCGAAGCGGCGGAACGCCTGGCTGTTCATGCTCTGCACCGGCACGCGGGCCAGCGCCAACACCCGCTCAAAAGCCGCGAGCCGGGCCTTGGTACGGCACAGAATGGCCATGTCCTGCCAGCGCGTGCCGTCGCGCTGCGCCTGCAGCATGCGGTCCACCACCCATTGCGCCTCTTCGCTTTCGTTGCCGGCCTGCAGCAACACGGGCAGCGGCCCGCGCCGGCCCGCCGTGGCGGGTTGCACCAGGGGCATCTCGTCGTCACCGCGCGGCGTGCCGTCGCCCTGCAGCAGGCTCTGCGCGCACTGCGCGGCCAGGGCCAGCACCTCGGCGGTGTTGCGGTAGTTGAGCTTGAGGATGCTGGTGCGGCCCCGCGCTTCAATACCGACGCCGGCAAAGTTGAACTTGCGCCGCCTGGGCTGGTAGATGCTTTGCGCGTCGTCGTACAGCACCAGCAGGCTCTGCGTGTCGGGCGTCACCATGCGTGCAGCCATGCGCAACCAGGCGTCTTCAAAGTCGTGCGCTTCGTCTATGAGCAGCGCGGTGTATTGGCCGCTCGGCACACGGCCGGTTTCGATGGCGCGCTCCATCACCTGCGCCAGGGTCTCGAAGTAGGCGTCTCCCGTCAGGCCCTGCGGCGCATCCAACTGATAGCTGCGCACCATGTCCTGGCACCAGCTGTGGAAGGTGCGCACCTGCACACGTTCGTCCACACCGCGCTGGCGCAGCAGCGCTTCAATGCGCGTGGCCAGCGTGCGGTTGAAACACATCACCAGGATCGGCCGGTCTGCCCGCGCGGCGGCCGCCAGGTACTGCGCGCGGAAGATCAGGATCATGGTCTTGCCCGACCCGGCCGCCCCGTGGATCACGCGGTGGCCCTCGCCCAGTGAACGCGCCACCTGCTCCTGCTGCAGGTCCATCACCTGCATCAGGTCTGGCAGAACCGGCGCCGCCTGAGCGCGGGCGGTCGGCTCCTCGAAGTTCAGCGCCGCTTGCGCGTTGAGGCGCACCTCCGGAAACAGGTGCCAGCGGATGCGGTCGCGCTGCGGCAGGCTCAGCGTATGCGGGTAGTGCACGGTGAACAGGCCCCACAAGCGCTGCTGGAAGAGCGCTGGGTCCACGTCCGTTTCCAGCTCGTCCCGCAGCAGCGTGCGGCCGTGGGGGAAGACGCTGTCAAAGTCGCTGCCGGCCACGTCCGCACGGCGCAGGTTGCTCATCACCACACCCCAGCCGTAGGGGAAGAGCAGCTTGCCTTCGAAGGGTCCGTCCCCATGCACCAGGGCCGGGTCGCGCTGCATCAGGTCCACCAGTTCCATGACGTAGTCGCGCGCCTGGCGCAGCGGGTGCGGCGCGGTGACGGGCCCGTGCGGCAGGGACAGTTCCACCGTGTCCCGCGTGGCTGCGCCCAAGGTGCTGCGCCTCCAGTTCTTCACTTCCAGCAGCAACAGACCCCAGCGCGGTGACAAGACCACAAAGTCCGGCTGCCGTGCACGCGGGCCAATGGGCACGTCGTGCCAGACGATGTAGTCGTCTTCCAGGCAGCGCTTGAGCTGGTGCAGCACGCGGCGTTCGCCGGCGTTGCAGCGGGCGTCAACGTTGTTCAGGCCTTGGGGGAAGAGGGCCATCGATCAGACTCAGTTTGCCGACCCTTCGCCATGCGCATCTCGGGTCAAGATCGAATTCAGGGCCACGTTGATGTAGTAGTTCGACCTGCCCACCTTCACCTTCTGCACAAAGCCCGCGCCCGCCAACGCGTCCAGGTACTTGGTGGCGGTCAGCCGTGACACCTTCAGGTCGCGCTCCACGAATTCGATCTTGGTGTACGGGTGCATGAACAGGTTGTTGATGAGGTCCTGGCTGTAGAACTTGAAGCCCGCGCGGATGCGGTGTTTGTAGTCCAGCAGCGCCGCCTTGATGTCGGTGACCGTGCGCATGGTCTGCTGCGCCGTGGTCTCCACGGCGGCCAACAGGTACAACGCCCACTCTTGCCAGAATGTCGGCTCGTCGGCCTGTTCGCGAACGGCCTGCAGCAGACGGTAGTAGTCCGGCTTGCTGCGCACGATGGCGCTGCTGAGATACAGCACCGGGATGTCCAGCAGCCCCTTGTTGACCAAGTACAGCACGTTGACGATGCGGCCGGTGCGTCCGTTGCCGTCGTAGAAGGGGTGGATGCTCTCGAACTGGTGGTGGGCGATGGCCATCTTGATCAGCGGGTCGGCGTCGAAGGCGCCGTCGTCGTTGATGAAGCGTTCCAGGTCGCTCATCAACGCCACCACCTGCGCCGGGTCTTGCGGCGGGGTGTAGACCACGGTGCCGTGCTGGTTCTTCAGTGTGGTGCCCGGCAGTTTGCGAAAGCCGGCGTGGTTCTGCTCCAGTTCGGCCTGGATGGCCAGCATGTGGTTGGCGGTGAGCAGGCCGGTCTGCTGCACCAGGCCATAGCCCACGCGCAGGGCCTGCACGTAGTGGCGCACTTCCTTGGCGGCGGGCGATGCAAGCAGGTCCGGGTAGGTGGAAGCACGGAACAGTTCGTCGTGCGTGGTGACGATGTTCTCGATGGCCGAGCTGTCCTTGGCCTCTTGCAGCGCCAAGGTGTTGATGAGGATGGCCTGGTTGGGGATGAACGCCGCCAGGCCCTTCAGCTCGGCCAGCTTGCGGCCGGCGGTGACGGCCCTTTTCAGCACGGCCGGGGTTTCGAAGATGGCGGGTTGCAGCCGAGTCAATGGCCGCAGGGGCGGCAAGGCGGGCGCGGCGGTCATGGCTGGCGTACCTCGGGGCGGCTGGCGCGCATGGGAAGTGTCGACGCGATATGCATGTCGGCCATGGTATGTATAGGAATTTAGTCTTTTCTATACACGTTGACCAGCATTTGTTTGGGCCAAGGCCGCCGCGTGGGGCGTTGATGAAGAGCACTTGATTCCTCGCCGCATCATTCAGGCCATGACCAGCTCTCTCAAAAAAGCACCACCCAACAAGGCGCGCGCCGGGCGCCGAGCACGCCATCACCACCACGTCTACGTGGTCGAACTCGCCGACCAAGTCTGGAACGAACCGAGCTTCCGCCAGGCCAACCCCGACTACCAACTCGGCAAACCCTTCGTCTACGTCGGCATGACCGGCCTCGACCCGGACCTGCGCTTCGACAAACACAAGGCGGGCATCCAGTCCAACCGCTTTGTCTTCGACCACGGCCTGCGGCTCTTGCCCGCGCTGTACGAGGTCTACAACCCCATGCCCTACGAAGCCGCGCGGGAGATGGAAGTGGAACTGGCCATCAGCCTGCGCGAAGCGGGCTACGGCGTCTGGCAGGCCTGAACGGGCTGGAGCCGGTCACCCAGGCCGGCCAACCCTGCCGGTGTAGAGTGCTTGGTTTTTCGTCACACGGACCACGCCCAGCATGGAGCGAGAGTTTCCGCGCACGGGTCTTCACGGCTCGGCGCTCGTAGGTTTGCTGGCACATCTGGAACTTGTCGACCGCCCTGCGACGCCGCCGACCTTCGTCGAAGGCATGGGACGTTGGTTGGGATGGAAGGAAGCCATTCCGCTGTCTGCCGTGCTGCAGGCACCTGCGGGCTCTGTGGCAGGAGCACGTGCGGCCGTGGCGAACGCCAACGCCAACGCCACCGCCACCGCTGCGCTGGAACGCGAATTCAGCCGCGTGCACAGCGCCCTGGGCAAAGCCATCGACAACGACAAGGCCACAGCGGATGACGACGGCAGCGACTTCCTGCCCTTCCGCCGCCGCTGCTTCAGCCTGCAGCAGGCCATGGACACCGCCATCGGCCCGCTGCGCACGCAACTGCGCGCCACCGTGGCACGCCTGTCGCCGCAGATGGCCCAGCTGGCCGCGCTGGACGCGGTGATGGCCAACGCCCTGGCCCCGCGCGAACAGGCCCAACTGGCGCAGATGCCCGTGCTGCTGGAAAAACACTTCACCCGGCTGCGCCAGGCGCACGCGGGACCCCATCAAGACACCCCCTGGCTGGACACCTTCCGCCAGGACATGCGGCGCCTGCTGCTGGCCGAACGGGACCTGCGCCTGCTGCCCGCGCTGGGCTTGCTGGACACGCTGCGCGGCAGACCTCAAGGACTTCATGAATAAACATCTCTACAGGGCCGCCGGTCTGGGGGGCCTGGTCGCCATCGGCTGGGTGGCCAGCGGCTATCTGCGCAGCAACCCGCTGGCCAACCCGGTGGCCTTGGGCATGACGCTGCTGATCGCCGCGACCTACGTGATGGGTGCGCTGGAGCTGCACCGCTTCCAGCAGGCCACCGGCGCGCTGCGGCA
>JANOAM010000890.1:0-2528 GCA_031411215.1 Betaproteobacteria bacterium | reverse complement strand
CTGCGCGACGCCAAGGTGTCACGTGACGAGGTGCAGGGCGTGGTGATGGTCGGTGGCAGCACACGCATGCCGCTGGTACGCACGGCAGTGAGCGATCTTTTTGGCAAGCCCGTGCTGACCAATGTGAACCCGGATGAGGTGGTGGCCATAGGCGCGGCCATCCAGGCCAACGCGCTGGCCGGCAACGCGCAGGACGGTGAACTGCTGCTGCTGGACGTCATCGCGCTGAGCCTGGGCCTGGAGACCATGGGCGGCCTGGTGGAACGTGTCATCGAACGCAACACCACCATCCCCGTGGCCAAGGCGCAGGAGTTCACCACCTTCAAGGACGGCCAGACAGCGATGGCCATCCACGTGCTGCAGGGCGAACGCGACCTGGTCAGCGAATGCCGCAGCCTGGCGCGGTTCGAGCTGCGCGGCATCCCGCCCATGGTGGCCGGCGCGGCACGCATCCGCGTGACCTTCCAGGTCGACGCCGATGGCCTCTTGAGCGTGTCGGCGCGTGAGCAGACATCGGGTGTTGAAGCGGCGGTGACCGTCAAACCCAGCTACGGCCTGGCCGACGACCAGATCGCGCAGATGCTGAAAGACAGCTTCGCGCACGCGGAATCGGACATGGCCGCACGTTCGCTGCGTGAAGCCCAGGTGGATGCCGAGCGCATGGTGCTGGCCACACGCGCTGCCCTGGCGGCGGACGGCCCCTTGCTCAGTGACACCGAACGCGCCGACATCGAGTCGCTTGTCATTGCCACACAAGCCGCGGCTCAAGGCGCCGATGCCACGACCATTGAAACCGCCGTCAAGACGCTGGCCGAAGGCACCGAAGCCTTCGCCGCCCTGCGCATGAACCAGGGCATCCGCCAGGCCTTGGCCGGCCGCCGCATCGAGGACGTCTGAATCATGAACCCCCAAGCTCACATGCGTTCGCGGCCCCCCAGGGGGGCGCAGGCCTCGCTTGGCGCGGCCCGGCGCGAGGCCTGACCATGCCCATCATCAAGATCCTGCCGCATGCCGACTACTGCCCGCAAGGCGACACCATCGAGGCACCCGCCGGCACCAGCATCTGCGAAGCGCTGCTGGAAAACGGCATCGCCATCGAACACGCTTGCGAGATGAGCTGCGCCTGCACCACCTGCCACGTGATCGTGAAAGAGGGCTTCAACTCGCTGGGTGAGATGGACGAGAGCGAAGAAGACCTGCTGGACCGCGCCTGGGGCCTGACGCCCATGTCGCGCCTGAGCTGCCAGGCCATCCTGAGCCAGGAGGATGTGGTCATCGAAATTCCGAAGTACTCGATCAACCACGCCCGCGAGAACCACTGAGTTCACCGGCCTGGTGCGTCGTGCACAAAAAAAGACCTCCCTGGCTCGCGCCAGGGAGGCAGACCTAGGGCACTTGCCCTGCTGAGGAGATAGACAGACACCCGACGAAAGGTGTCCCTCAACTCCTTGCAAGCAGCGTGCCGGGTCTGGTTCAGAGGTACAACGCGACCGCAGCTGTGACGGCGCCGCCTTCAAGAACGGGCAGCACCAGCATGGACGACACGTCGGGCTGGTGCGCGCCTCGATTGGGCTGGTCGGCGACCGCACGGGTCAACGTCGGCAGGCCGCTCATCCAGCACTCGGTGATGCAGCCAGACTCTGCCGGCAGGCTTTCCTTGCTTTCGCCCAAGAGGCCTTCGGTTTCGCAGCAGCCGGCGTCCAGCACGGGGGATGAACCGGCGGGGCCGGCCCGCCACACCTCCACGCGCCGGGCGATGGGTGTCCCGAGCGCGGACAGGAAGGCCAGCACCCAGGTGCCTTCGCCCGGCGTGGCGCAGGGAAAGGCCAGGCCGCGGTTGATGCCCACCTTGACGGCGCTGTCGCTGCGCAGGAAGCCGGAACCCCGGCCCAGGTCGGGCAGGAACACGGGGGCCCGGTGTTGCCAGGCCAGGCCGGGCAGGCCGGTGCCGCGCCTGAAGCTGGTGCGGCGGGCCACGTACTCGAAGGTCTCTGCTGTCTGACCGTAGAAACCGTCGGCCAGCGTCATGTCCTTGCCCTGGGCCGGGTCGTTGTGCCACAGCTCAACGGCGCCTGCGTGGTCGTCGTCCTCGCCGCAGTACAGCACGGCCACGGCGCCGATGCGGTCGCCGGTGAAGAAGGGCAGGGCGATGCCCGCGCTCAGGCCGTCGGCGCGCGCCGCGTTACCACGGCGGAAGTAGGACCCGGTCAAGGACTTCAGGACGATGGGCACTGCGTCGTCCCAGGCCCGGCCTGGCAGGCCTTCGGCGCGTCCGAAACACATGTCGGCGCTGACCCGTGCCATCTGCGAGCCCGGGCCGTAGAGTCCGCCGCGGTAGTCCAGCACGCCGAAGTCGGCGCTGGGCAACCAGAGCTCGGCCGCCTTGATGAAGGATTGCGTGCTCACGCGGCCGCTTTCTCGACGTGCCCCTGCCGCGTGTACAGGAAGTCCAGCACTTCCTTGCGGCACTGAACGTAGTTGCGGTCCTCGGCCAGCGCCACACGTTCACGCGGGCGCGGCAGGTCCAC
>JANOAM010000889.1:0-2699 GCA_031411215.1 Betaproteobacteria bacterium | reverse complement strand
CGGCAAGTTCATGGCCAACCAGTTTGTGCTGCGCGGCGGCTCCATCGCCACGCCGCGTTCGCACATCCGCGCCAGCTACCGCAACTTCTTCCCGGCCGACGCACGCTGGCAGTTCATGGGCCTGCGGCTGGCCCGGGACGGCGACTGAGGCGCCGCGGCTAACGTGTCAGCACGCGCCGCCAGCCGTAGCTGAGCAGGTCCACCAGCAAGACCAGCACCACCATGGCACCCAGGATGGTGGCCGTCTTGCCCATGTGGAACAGGCCCATGTGGAAGGACAGCAGCTGACCCAGGCCGCCGGCACCCACCACGCCCAGCACGGCGGCAGCGCGGATGTTGTTTTCCCAGCGGTACAGCGTGTAGCTCATCAACTGCGGCAGCACCTGCGGCAGCGTGGCGTACAGGAACACCCGCACGGGCCCTACGCCCTGGGTGCGCAAGGCAAAGGCGGGGCCCGGATCGGCGTTTTCCAGGCTTTCAGCAAATAGCCGCCCCAGCACGCCCGCGGTGTGCAGGGCCAGTGCCATGGTGCCGGCGAAAGGCCCGAGGCCGGCCGAAATCAGCAGCATGGCTGCCCACACCAGTTCCGGCACCGACCGCAGCGCGTTCAGCAGCAGCCGCGTCGGCCCGCGTGCCCGCGCGGTGTCGCCGGCATGGCGGCGGCTGGCCGGCAGGGCCAGCGCCAACCCGGCCAGGGCGGCCAGCAGCGTACCCAGCAGCGACATGGCCAGGGTTTCGGCCGCGCCCCAGCCCACCTTGGCCAGGAAGGGCGTGCTCAGGTCGGGCGGGAAAAATTCGCCGATGAAGCGGCCCATCGAGTGTGCGGCTTCTGCCGACAGGAACTGCGCCCATTGCAGGTCCAGCGACCAGAAGCTGGCGGCCACCAGCACCACCAGGCCCAGCGCGAACCAGCAGGCCTTGCAGCGTGCGTCCCACAAGGGCGGCGGCAATTGCTGTGGCAATTGCTGCGGGCTCGTCGGAACACTCATGCAAGCGCCTTTCGCAGCCACGCGCTGGCGCGGTCGGCCAACGCCACCAGGGCCATGAAGACCAGCAGCATGGTGGCCACCTCGCCACCGTTGAACATCTTCATGGAGTTGTCCATCTGCTGGCCCAGGCCGCCCGCGCCGACAAAGCCCAGCACCACGGACGAGCGGATGGCGCATTCCCAGCGGTAGATGGTGTAGGACACCAGCTCGGCCGCGCTGCTGGGCAGCAGGGCGTAGAAGAAGGCCTGCAGGCGGCCGCTGCCGTTGCGCAGCAGCGTCTGTGTGGCGTGGGGTTCGCTGCTCTCCAGGATCTCGCCATAGACCTTGCCCAGCATGCCGCCGTAAGTGAGCGCAATGGCCAGCACGCCGCTGGTCGGTCCCAGCCCCACCACCCGCACGAAGACCAGCGCCCACACCAGTTCCGGCACGCTGCGCAGCACCACCAGCAGCGCGCGCAGCAACTGCCGCAGCACAAAGGGCAGGGCCGCCATGCGCCCGGACAGGGCCGATACCGACAGCATGCGTGTGGACAGCAGTGTGGCGGGCACCGCGATGAACAAGGCCAGCGTGATGCCGGCCGTGGCGATGGCCACCGTGCGCCAGGTCTCGCGCGCCACCAGGGCCAGGAAGTCGGGCTGCAGCGCAGGCGGGAAGAAGCTGGCTGCGAAGCGGCCGCTGACGCGCAGGCTGTCCGCCTGCAACAGTTGCCAGGGCTTGAACTCCGTGGCTACCAGCACGGGCCACAGCAGCACCAGGGCCGCGGCCGTCCAGAACACACGCGGCCACCAGGCCGGGTCGTGTTGTGCAGGGTTGATGAGTGCCCGGCTCATCGGCAGTGCGTCATCGACAGTGCATGACCACCGTGGGCGGTGGGGTCTGCGGGTCCGGCACCGGGTCAGGCGCGGGGCCACGCAGTTCCTGCTCGTGCTGCGCGTAGAGCTGCGTCAGGCGTTGCGGTGTGACGTCGGCCGTGGGCAGGTCGAAGGCCACGCGGCCGTCGCGCAGGCCCACGATGCGCGGGAAGTGCGCCAGCGCGGCGTCCACCTGGTGCAGCGTGGTGACCAGCGTCACGCCGCGGCTGCGCGCTTCGTTGGTCAGTGTGGCCAGGGCCTGGCTGGCGCGTGTGGGGTCCAGGGACGACAGCGGTTCGTCGACCAGCCACAGCGTCGCGGGCGACAGCAGTGCACGGGCCAGGCCGACACGCTGGCGTTCGCCGCCGGACAGGCGGTCCACGCGCTCGAAGAGTTTGTCGCCCAGGTCGAAACGTGCCAGTGCCGCGTGCGCTGCGGGAATGTCCGACGGGTACAGCAGTGAGCGCAGGCTGGCCCACAGACCCTGTGCAGGCAGGCGGCCGGCCAGCACGGCCGTCACCGCCCGCTGGCGCGGCGGCAGCGGTGGCACCTGGGGCGCCAGGAAGAGTTGTCCACGCAGGGCCTGCAGCTGGCTGCGGCGCAGGGACCAGGGATCCTGCGCACCCAGTGTCAGCGCGCCTTGCATCGGTGGCAGGGCCGCGGCCAGCAGGTGCAGCAGCGTGGTCTTGCCGGCGCCGGACGGGCCGATGACGGCCAACTGTTCACCGGCGGCCACGCGCAAGGACACGCCCAGCAAGGCCGGGGCCTGGCCCGCACGCGCGGCAGCATGCCGCGCGCTGGCGTCGTCAAGCGCAATCTGCACGGGCTGGGCTCAGAGCAGGCCGGCGCTGCGTGCCGC
>JANOAM010000888.1:0-6213 GCA_031411215.1 Betaproteobacteria bacterium | reverse complement strand
TGTGCGCGGCGGCCTGGGCATCGTGGCGGTGTTTGCGTCGGTGATGATGGCCGCCATTTCCGGCAGCGCAGCGGCTGACGCGGCAGCCATCGGCACGCTGCTGATTCCGATGATGCGGCAGGCCGGCTACAACGTGCCGCGAGCCGCCGGTCTCATCGCCGCAGGGGGTGTCATCGCGCCGGTGATCCCGCCGTCCATAGGCCTGATCCTGTTCGGCGTCATCGCCAACGTGTCCATCGGCAAGCTCTTCCTGGCAGGTGTGTTCCCCGGCCTGATGATGGGCCTGTCGCTGCTGGTCGCCTGGATGTGGGTGGCGCGGCGTGACGACGTGCAGGTGCTGCCACGCCAGGGCTGGGCGGCGCGCGGCCGGGCCGGCATCGACGGCATCTGGGCACTGCTGATGCCGCTGGGCATCGTGGGCGCGCTGAAGTTTGGCATCTTCACGCCCACCGAAACCGGCGTCGCGGCCTGCGCCTATGCCTTCGTGGTGGGTGTGTGCGTGTACCGCGAACTGCCGCTGAAGGGTCTGTACCCCTTGTTGGTGGCCGCCGCCAAGAGCACGGCCGTGGTGGTGTTCCTGATCGCCGCGGCGCTGGTCTCGGCCTGGCTCATCACCACCAGCGAGGTGCCGGCCCAGGTCAGCGCGCTGCTGCAGCCCTTCATGGGCAACCGCACGCTGCTGATGTTCGTGATCATGCTGCTGGTGGTGGTCGTCGGCACGGCGCTGGACTTCACGCCCACGCTGATGATCCTGACGCCGGTGCTGATGCCGGTGATCAAGGAAGCCGGCATAGACCCCGTGTACTTCGGCGTGCTGTTCATCATGAACAACGCCATCGGCCTGATCACGCCGCCGGTGGGCATCGTGCTCAACGTCATCTGCGGCGTGGCCAAGATTTCCATGAGTGAGCTGATGCGCGGCATCTGGCCCTTCCTGTGGGCCGAGCTGATCGTGCTGTTCCTGCTGGTGCTGTTCCCTTCGCTGGTGATGGTGCCGCTGAAGTGGTTGATGTGACCCCTACAACAAGGAGACGACCCATGTTCAGAATCACCCTCGTTGCGGTGGCCGCAATGACCGCCGCAGCCTCCGCGCTGGCTCAGTTCCAGGACCGCACGCTGCGCCTGTCGGTGCCCGTGCCGAAGGAACACCCCATGAGCCTGGGCCTCATCAAGATGGCGCAGTGCACGGTCGACAAGAGTGGCGGCAAGCTGAAGATGCAGCCCTTCTACGACGGCGCCTTGGGCAATGACATCGCCGCCACCCAAAGCGCACGCAGCGGCACGCTGGACATGCTGATCACGTCCACCGCGCCGCTGGTGGGCATCGTGCCGGCGCTGGGCGTGTTCGACCTGCCTTTCCTTTTCAACAACGAGAAGGAAGCTGACACGGTGCTCGACGGCAAGGTGGGCGACTGGTTCGCCGCCAAGTTGCCCGCCGTGGGGCTGGTCAGCCTGGCGTGGTGGGAGAACGGTTTCCGCCACGCCACCAACAGCAAGCGGCCGATCACGCGGCTGGAAGATTTCGACGGGATCAAGATGCGCGTGATGCAGAACAACATCTACATCGACACCTTCAGGCTGCTGGGCACCAACGCGGTACCGATGGCGTTCTCCGAGGTCTATTCGGCGCTCGAAACCAAGACCGTCGACGGCCAGGAGAACCCGTTCGCCAACATCGACAACAACAAGTTCTACGAGGTGCAGAAGTACCTGACGCTGACCAAACACGCCTACGCGCCCCTGACGCTGCTGATTTCCAAGAAGACCTGGGACACGCTGGGCGCGCCCGAGCAGGGCGTGATGCGCGACTGCGCGCTGCTGGGCCGCGACGAAGAACGCCGCATCAACCGCGAGCAGGGCGCGGCCACGCTGGCCAAGCTCAGGAGCAAGGGCATGCTGGTCAATGAAATCAGCCCGGTCGAGATGCAGCGCATTCGCGACCGTGCGGCCAAGGTGCTGGACCAGCATGGCAAGGCTATCGGCGAAGAGGCGGTGACCCTTGTCTTCAATGAGCTCAAGCGCATTCGCGGCCAGTGACCCGATGAACACCGCAGCCACTGCGCCCGCCTGGGGCTTTGCGCACGACACCGGCACCGGCCGCTGGCTGGCGCACCTGACACGCGCCACCGAGGTGCTGGCTGGCGTGGTGCTGGCCGTCGACGTGGGGGTCGTGTTCCTGTCGGTCGTCTACCGCTATGTGCTGCACGACCCGGTGGACTGGGCCGAGGAGATCGCCCGCGCGCTGATGATCGTGCTCGTGTTCTTCGGCGCCGCCACGGTGCTGGCGCGCAGCCAGCATGTGGGCGTGGACGTGTTCCGGCGTTTGCTGCCCGACAACTGGCAGCCCGCGATGATCCAGCTCAGCCACTGGATCATCGCCGCCGTGTCGCTGAGCCTGTGCCTGTCATCGCTGCTGCTGTTGGTGGACACCTGGACCCAGACCACGCCGCTGGGTCTGCCGCAGTGGGTCTATGTCTATCCGGTGGTGATCGGCAGCGCCTTCATGACGCTGTTCGGCGTCGCCAACGCGCTGCACGGGCCGCGGCGCGCAGTGATCGGCACGCTGCTCGGTGCTGCGGCGCTGGTGCTGCTGGTTTGCGCATGGAACCTGCTGGTGCCTGCGCGCACCGTGCCGCACGGCGTGCTGCTGGCGGGTGGCTTTTTCGGCGGCCTGCTGCTGGGTGTGCCCATCGGCTTCGTGCTGGCGTTTGCGTCGCTGCTGTACTTCCTGTCCGACCCGTCGCTGCCGATACTCGTCTATTCGCAGCAGGTGATGGCCGGAACCGACCACTTCGTGCTGCTGGCGATTCCCTTTTTTGTGCTGGCCGGGCTGCTGATGGAAAGCAACGGCATGTCGTCGCGCTTGATCGAACTGCTGCTGCGTGTGTTCGGGCGCCTGCGTGGCAGTCTGGGTCTGATCACCATCACCGCCACGGCCTTCTTCTCGGGTGTGTCGGGCTCCAAGCTGGCTGACATCGCGGCCGTCGGCGGCATCGTGATGCCCGCCGTGCGCCGCACGCGGCAAGACCCCAACGAAGCCGCCGGCCTGCTGGCCTGCACGGCGGTGATGGCCGAGACCATACCGCCCTGCATCAACATGATCATCATGGGCTTCGTCGCCAACATCTCCATTGCGGGCCTCTTCATCGCCGGGCTGGTGCCGGCGGCGGTGCTGGCCTTAGCGCTGGCGGCGCTGGCCATCGTCGTCGGCAAGAAGATCGACCCCGACGAGGCCTTTCCGCAGCGCACGCCGATGCTGCGCCTGCTGGGCGGTGCGCTGGTGGCACTGGTGATGATCGCCATGATCGGCAAGGGCGTCACCTCGGGCGTGGCCACGTCGACCGAGGTCTCGTCCTTCGCGGTGATCTACGCGCTGGTCGTTGGCTGGGCTGCATTTCGCGAACTCACCTGGCGCAGCGTGGGCCAGCTCTTCGTGCGTTCGGCGGCGATGGCGGGCAGCATCCTCTTCATCGTGGCGGCGGCTTCCAGCGTGTCGTTTGCGCTGACCATCGAACAGATACCGCAGATGGCGTCGAGTAGCATGGTCAGCTTCGCCCACCAGCATGGCAGCATGATGTTTCTGCTCTTGTCCGTGCTGATCATGATCGTCTTCGGCGCGGTGCTTGAAGGCGCGCCGGCACTCATCATCTTCGGCCCGCTGCTGACACCGATCGCCACGCAGTTGGGTATCGACCCGCTGCACTTCGGCACCGTGATGGTCATCGCCATGGGACTGGGTCTGTTTGCGCCGCCCATCGGCCTGGGCCTGTTTGCCACCTGCGCCATCACCGGCACCGAGGTGAAGAACGTCGCACGGCCCATGGCCAAGTACCTGGCCGTGCTGTTCGCCACATTGATGCTGCTGGTCTTCGTGCCCTCGTTTTCACTCTGGCTGCCGCGCCAGCTGGGTTTGTAGCGTGGCCACCATCCAGGACGTGGCCCAGCGTGCCGGCGTGTCGGTGAGCACGGTGTCCAACGTGCTCAACGGCCGCGGTGACCGCATGCGCGCCGAGACGCTGGCGCGTGTCGAACAGGCCATTGCCGACCTGCAGTTCCGCCCCAACACGCTGGCGCGCCAGCTGAAGACCGGCCACACGCCATTGCTGGGTCTGCTGGTGCCGTCCATGGCCAACCCCATGTACGGCTACATCGCACGAGAAGTGGAAGCCGCGGCGCAGGACCGCTTTGGCCACCGCCTGCTGATCGGCAGCACCTACCGCGACCAGGGCAAGGAAGCCGAGTTCTTCGCAGACCTGCTGGCCCACGGCGTGCGGCGAGTGATCGTGATCTCGTCACTGGCCGATGAACAGCACTTCGAGTCCGCGGCGGCGCGTGGCATGAACGTGGTCAGTTATGACCGCCGGGCGACCGCTACCGCGTCGGGCCGCCCGGCGGTGGTGAGCCACGTCACACCCGACAACTTCGAGGCCGCCCGCCTGGCCACGCAGCACCTGGTGAACCATGGCCACCGGCGCCTGGCCTTTGTCACCGTGGCCGGCATGACCATGAGCCGCAGCGCCAAGATCGCCGGCTTCCAGGCCGTGGCCGACGCGGCCGGCCTGCGCCGCAGCGCGGTGGTGCTGGACGGCGGTGCGCTGGACGAGTACGGCGACTCGGTGATCGCCGAGGTCGGCCGCGCAACCGGGCTGCAACTGGCGGCCGCCAGGCAGCGGCCCACCGGCATCGTCGCGCTCAACGACCTGATGGCCCTGGGCCTGCTGGCTGGCCTGCGCGAAGGCGGACTGCAGGTGCCGCAGGACGTGTCCGTGGTGGGCATAGACGGCCTGTTCCTGGGCGCCTTGGCCAACCCGCCGCTGACCACCGTGCAACTGCCGGTGCGTGAGATGGCGCTGGCCATGGTCGAACGGGTGATGAGCCCTGACGCGAGCGAGCAGGTGTTTGCGCCGGCGGGCCTGGTCGAACGGGGATCCGTTGCGCGACTGGCCACCAAGGTGAGGCCTTGATCTCGGTCTTCGTCAGCCACCCGACGAACATGCGCGAGATGTACTTCGGCGTGCGCGCCGAAGCTGAGTTGAGCCGCTTCGCGCGGGTGCGGGTCAACACCGAAGCGCACGACCTGGCGCTGCCGGAACTGGCAACGGCGGCCGAAGACTGCGACGCCTTGATCGCCTACCGCCAGACGCCGGCGCCGGCAGCCTTGTTTGAAGCCTTGCCGCGGCTGGCAGCCTTCATGCGCTGCGCCATGGACATACGCACCGTGGACGTGGACGCCGCCAGTGCACACGGGGTGCTGGTGACACGCGCCAGTGCCGGCTTTAACGCGGCGGTGGCCGAATGGATCGTCGCCATGATGGTCAACCTGGGTCGCGGTGTAGCCGACTACAACGCTGCCTACCGCCGCGGCGAATCGCCGGCACCGGCCATGGGCCGCGAACTGCGCGGGTCCACGCTGGGCATCGTGGGCTTTGGCGGCATAGGCCGAACACTCGGCCGCCTTGCGCAGGCCTTTGGCATGCGGCTGCTGGTCAACACGCCCGGGACCGTGGCGCCGCAGAACGGCCTGCAGCAGGTGGCGCTGGCCGTCCTGCTGACCGAGTCCGACTTCGTGGTCTGCCTGGCGCCGGCCAATGAGCAGACCGCCGGCCTCATCAACGCAGCCACCTTTGCGGCCATGAAGCCCGGCGCGTTTTTCATCAACGCCTCGCGCGGTGAACTGGTCGATGAAGCCGCCCTGCTGCAAGCCCTGGACAGTGGCCATCTGGCCGGCTGCGCGCTGGACGTGGGCATGGCGCCCGACCAGATGCCCAGCCCCGCGCTGGCACAGCACCCGCGTGTGCTGGCGACGCCGCACATCGGCGGGCTCACGCTGCCGGCCATCGAACACCAGGCGCTGGAGGTCGTGGAGCAGTTGCGCGCACTGGTGCAAGGCCGCCTGCCAGAAGGTGTCGTCAACGCCGAGCAGGCCTCACGCTGGCGTTTGTGGGAGGCTTGAACATGTTGCTTCCCGAGGGCGCCTGCGACTGCCACATCCACGTCTTCGAAGACGGCCGCCCGCTGGCGCCCACTGCCACCTTCCAGCCGCCGCACGCACCCGCAGCTGCTTATGCCGACGTGCAGCGCCGGCTGGGTTTGCAGCGTGTGATCGTCGTGCAGCCCACGGGCTACGGCTTCGACAACGGCTGCACGCTGGACGCGATGGCGCAGCTGGGCCCTGGTGCGCGCGGCATCGCGGTTGTCGCACCCGATGTGAGC
>JANOAM010000887.1:0-5505 GCA_031411215.1 Betaproteobacteria bacterium | reverse complement strand
CAGCGCGTCAATCTCCAACGGCCGCGCGGCCAGCAAATCCTGCAGCATGCTGGTCTTGAAGCTGCCGAGCTTGCGCGTCACGGCGTGGCGCTGCTCCGGGTCCTGGGCTATGGGGATGCCAAACGCGGCGCCAATGGCCTGCGCCTCCAGCATCACCGCGCTGCAGAAGCCGCGCACCAGCGGGTCGTCCAGGATGCGGTCGCAGGGCGCGCCGGTCAGTGCCGACACGGGGTTCATGGTCATGTTGCCCCACAACTTGAACCAGACATCGCGCTGGATCTGGTCCGACAGGGTCACGGCCAGTCCGGCATCACCCAGCAGCGCGGCCAGCGACTGCACACGCTCGTCGGGCCCGCCCAAGGCCTTGCCGATGATCAAGCCGTTGCCGTTGACATGGCGCACGCGCCCCGGCGCCGGGCCGGCGGCCGACAGGTGCACCACCGCGCCCACCACCTGCGCCGCCGGGATGTGGGCGCGCGCCTGGCCGCCCGGATCGACACTTTCCAGCTGCAAGCCCTGGCAGGCGCCGGGCAGGCCGTCAAAGAACCACCAGGGCACGCCGTTCATGGCGGTCAGCACCTGCGTGCGCGGGCCCATCAGCCGCGCCACGGCCGGCGCCACCGCAGCCAGCGCCGGACCCTTGACGGCCAGGATGACCAGGTCCTGCTGACCCAGTTGCGCAGGGTCGTCGCTGGCGAGCACCGGCACGGCCAGCGGGCCTGACGCCGCTTCCAGCACCAGACCGTGTGTGCGCACGGCGTCCAGCGTGGCTCCGCGGGCAAGCGCGGACAGCGTGACGCGTCCAGGCTCCAGCCGTGTCCCCAGCCAGGCCGCCAGCAGGCCGCCGATGGCCCCCAGCCCGACGATGCAAACCTTCATGAACACGACTCCAGGGTTGACGCAAAGTCTAAGGGCGGTTTACCCCTGCTTATCAGCGCTCAAGTGAAGCGCAGGCCCGCCGAAAAACATTGCACGCAGGGTCGCCGGGGGGGTCCCTTGACCACGACCACACGGGACTCTCATGAAACTGTTTCAAAACCTCACCCTGGCTACCAAGCTGGGCCTTGGCTTTGGTGTTGTTGTACTCGCGGGCTTGATGGTCGCCGGCTACGGCAGCCTCAGCATCATGTCCGCCAAGGATGAAATCACGCTGTTGGCCGAGGACCGGCTGGTCAAGGTCGACCAGTTGGGCGACATGAAGGACAACGTCAACCTCATTGCGCTGAGCCTGCGCAACCTGGCCTTGATGGAAGGCAAGGAAGGCAAGGACGGCGAAGTCAAGGTCGTCAAGGACGCCCGCGCCGCCAATGCCGCGCTGGTGGAGAAGTTGCTCGTCACCGTCAATACTGAGAAGGGCAAGGCCCTGCTGGTGGAGATTCAAGCCAACCGTGCCAAGTACGTGGAGACCACCGACAAGGCCATGGCACTGGCGCTGGCCGACAAAGCCACCGAAGCCCGGGACGTGCTCTTCAAGGAGGTGCGGGCCGCGCAGGCGGGCTACGCCAAGGGCCTGGACGACTTGCTGGAGCTGCAGCAGAAGCTGATGAGGGATTCGGCCAAGCACACCCAGGCCAGCGCCACGCAGGCTACCACCGTGATGCTGGTGCTGTCAGTGCTGGCGGGCGTGCTGGGCGCTGCGGTGGCCTGGTTCATCACCCGCGGCGTGATGCGCGAACTGGGAGGTGAGCCGGAATATGCCGCCGGCATTGCCCGCGAGATCGCCGCCGGCAACCTGGGCGTGCAGGTGCAGCTGCGGCCCGGCGACCAGCGCAGCCTGCTGGCCGCCATGAATGACATGCGGCTGCGCCTGGCCGACATCGTGGGCCAGGTGCGCCTGAGCAGCGACAGCATCGCCACCGGCTCCTCTCAGATCGCCAGCGGCAATGCCGACCTGTCGCAACGCACCGAAGAGCAGGCCAGCAACCTGCAGCAGACGGCAGCGTCCATGGAACAGCTGACCGCCACCGTGCGCCAGAACTCCGACACGGCGCGCCAGGCCAACCAACTCGCCAGCAGCGCCAGCCAAGCCGCGACACAAGGTGGCGAAGTGGTGGGCCGTGTGGTTCACACCATGCAGGACATCAGCAACAGCTCCAAGAAGATCGCCGACATCATCGGCGTCATCGACGGCATTGCCTTCCAGACCAACATCCTGGCCTTGAACGCGGCGGTGGAAGCCGCGCGTGCCGGTGAACAGGGCCGTGGCTTTGCCGTGGTGGCTTCCGAAGTGCGCAGCCTGGCGCAACGCAGCGCGGGTGCGGCCAAGGAGATCAAGACCCTGATCGGCCAGAGCGTGGAGAAGGTCGACGCCGGCACCCGGCTGGTGGACGACGCTGGCAAGTCCATGACCGACATCGTGGCCCAGGTGAAGCGCGTGACGAACCTGATCGCCGAGATCAGTTCCGCCAGCCAGGAACAGAGCCAGGGCATAGGCCAGGTCGGCGACGCCGTGGCCCAGTTGGACCAGGTGACGCAGCAGAACGCCGCCCTGGTGGAAGAGAGCGCCGCGGCGGCGGAAAGCCTCAAGCAGCAGGCCGCCAGGCTGGCCGAGGTGGTGGGCGTGTTCCGGCTGCAGCCGAGCTGACATCCCCGGGGACGCCCCGGGCCGGCGCGGTTCTTCAGGCCTGCTTGAAGAGCAGCCGCCAGCCGGCGTGACCCAACCGTTTCAGGGTTTCGATGTTGCGTTCGTAGATACCGGCCGCATCCGGGAATGCGTCCACCGCGCGTTCGATGCTGTCTTCGCGCAGCAGGTGCAGCGTGGGGTAAGGCGCGCGGTTGGTGAAGTTGCCGATGTCGTCCGGCGCGGTGCCTTCAAACTGAAACTGCGGGTGGAAGCTGGCGATCTGCAGCACACCTTCCAGGCCCATCTCTTCCAGCGCGGCATCGGCCGTACCCAGGAAGTCGTTGAAGTCGTGGAAGTTCTGCAGCACTTGCGGGTGGATCAGCAGGGTGGTGTCTACCCGATCCGGGTCGGCTTCGGCCAGGTGCTGCAGTTCGCGCAGCAGTTCGTCCAGCAGGGCTTGCGGCGTGGTGGCTTCGGACAGCACCCAGCGGATCTGCTGCTTGACGTGCACGGCCTTGGCGTAGGGGCACAGGTTCAAGCCGATGACGGCCTTTTCCAGCCAGTCGCGTGTTTGGGCGATGGCGTCAGCGATGGCGTCGCCAGGCGCACGTTGGTTCAGGTCAGTCTCCAGGGCCGTGGGTTCGGCGTTGTCGAAAGCATAAAGCCGGGCGCGCACGCCACCATCCGTGGGCCCCGGCCGCGACCTGCTGCACGGCCTGAGCTTCGGCGGCCCGTCTTCCTGCGTTCACAATCAGATTCGCTCTTGAATCGGCAGCCCATCACCTCCGCCATGCGCCTGTTCCTGACTGCCGCCACCTTGTCGCTGGCCGCCGTGCTCGTCCTGACCACATCCCTGCCCGCCCAGGCCCAGACGCCGCTGGGCGCGGTCAGCGTGGAGGACCTGCTGCGCACGCTGGGCGGACCGGGCAAGAAGTCTTTCCTGCGCACGGCACCGCCGGACGCGGCGTCCAGCCTCTGCGGCGGCCAGACGGGTGCGCCGGCCAAGCCGGGTGAACCTGCCAAGCCCGCCGCACCGGCCGCCGCCGACGGCCCCGGCAAACGCAACCTGGAAGTGGTGCCCTACGCTGGCGACACCACGCCGGGCGTCAACCTCAAGGTGCAGTTCAGCTACAGCTCGGACAAGCTCACCACCGGCGACCGCGAACTGCTGGACACCCTGGCCAAGGCCCTGCAGCACCCGGAACTGGCGTCCGACAGCTTTGCCGTGGCCGGCCACACCGACACCACCGGTGAAGCCCGCATCAACCTGGAACTGTCCTGCGCGCGTGCCCTGGCCGTGCGCCGCTATCTCGTCGGCAAGGGCGTGGCACAGAAGCGCCTGTCGGCCTACGGTTTTGGCAGCACACGCCTGCTGGCCGACAACAGCCCTACCGATGGCATCCACCGCCGTGTCGAAGTCCGAAAGGCCCCGGAATGAAGTTCTCGCGCCGCAGTTCTCCTTCCACTCGCGGCCTGCTCCTGGCCGCCGCGGTGGCCATGGCCTTGTTCAGCCTGGAGGCGCAGGCCGCCAAGCGGCTGGCCATGGTGGTGGGCAATGACGCCTACCAGACCATCACCAAGCTGCGCAACGCACGCAATGACGCCCAGGCCGTGGGCAAGGAACTGGAATCCGCCGGCTTCCAGGTGACCCGTGTGTTCGACGCCACGCGCGCCACCTTCAACGACCAGCTGGAAGGCTTCCTGCGCAAGATCGAAAAAGGCGACGAGGTTGTCTTCTTCTTCAGCGGCCACGGATCGCAACCACCCCTGCGCGGGCCTTACCTGCTGCCGGTGGACATCAAGGTCAGCGAACGTGCCATCGCGTCGGACGGCCAGTCGCTGGAACTGCTGGTGCAAGAGCTGAACGCACGGTCGCGCTTCACGCTGGCCATCATTGACGCCTGCCGCAACGACCCGTTCCGCGAAACGTCCGCCGGGCGCTCCATCGCACCGGGCTCCAACATGGCCAGCATCGAGCCGCCACGCGGCGCCATCGTGATGATGGCCGCGTCCAAGGGCCAGGAGGCGCTGGACCGACTGGGCAATGGTGACGCGGTGCCCAACGGCGTCTTCACCCGCGAACTGATCAAGTGGATGCGACAGCCCGGGCTGTCGGCCAGCGAAATGCTGCGCAAGGTGAAGCTGAGCGTGGGCAGCCTGGCCAAGTCCGTCAACCACGAACAGTGGCCGGCCATCATGGACGATTCCTCGTCCGACTTTTTCTTCTACCCACCCGGTGGCCCAGCACCGACTCCAGCGCCCGTGCCCGCGCCGTCCCCGCGGCCTGCGCCGCCGGCACCGGCCCCTGCACCGACGCCCGCACCAGCCCCCACGCCCACCCCGTACGTCACGCCCACGCCCACGCCTGCGCCGGCACCCAATCCGTCGCTGTCCGAAGCCCAACGCGAGTACGACGCCTGGGAGGCCGCGCAACGCACCAACACCCGTGGCGCCATCGAAGGTTTCATCGGCCAGTTCCCGCAGGGCCGCTACGTGGGCATGGCGCGGCAGAAGCTGAGCGGCATGGCCGCCGCACCTGCACCCGCGCCAACGCCCGTGGCCGCGCCCAAGCCCGCCGCCAACAATCCGCAGGTCGAATACGAGCTCTGGGACAAGGCGGACACCAGCAAGAAGCGCGTCGACTACGAAGCCTACCTGGCCGCCTACCCCAGCGGCCGCTACGTGGACTTGGCACGTGCTGCAATCAAGACCGCCAAATAGTCGTCAAACAAGCGCCACCGATTCCCCTTCCCTTCCCCCAACCGAGGAGCACCTCCCATGAAAAAGAACATCCTGGGCTCGCTGGCCGCCGGCACGGCCACCGCAGCCATCGCCCTGGCCAGCGCGCTGATGCCCACCGCCGCGCAGGCGCAGACCTACACCAAGCAGCAGTTGCAGGAGACCTACTCGGCCTACCTCAGCACGGAAGGCTTCCGCCCCGA
>JANOAM010000886.1:0-5177 GCA_031411215.1 Betaproteobacteria bacterium | reverse complement strand
GTCGATCAGCCTGGGTGTCGGCTACAAGTTCTGACCCAGCAACTTGCTGCGAGCCCGGCCCGGCCCACGCCCGGCCGGGCTCTTTCTTTCGCAGCCCTATCTGGATGGCGCGTCCCGCAGCACCCACTGCACGATGGCGTCCAGCGCCGGTCGCGCGGCGTTTGCGTTGGGGTGGTTGATCAGCGCCACCACCACGTAGCGCTTGCCACTGTTGGACAAGGCATAACCCGCCACGCCCGCCACATCGCGCAGTGAACCGGTCTTCAGATGCGCGCGGCCCGGTGTCGTGCGGGAGCGGCGAAGCGTGCCGTCCAGGCCGGAAATGGGCAGCGACGACATCAGCTCGCTCATCACCGAGCTGTCAAAGGCCGCGATCAGCAGCCGCGCCAGGCGCAGTGCGCTGATGCGCGCGTGGCGCGACAGGCCGGAGCCGTTGTCCATCACCACATCACCCGGCGGTGCTGCGCCGGTGCGTTCGATGAGCCAGCGCAGCAGCGTGTCGCGCGCCATGTCCTGCGTCACCGGGCCCACCGCCCCATTTCCGCCTGCACGGCGCGACTGCAATGCCAGTGTGTAGAACAGCTGTTGCGCCATCACGTTGTTGCTGTACTTGTTGATGTCGCGTATCAATTCGGCCAGCGCGGGTGAACGTTGTTCGAAGGCCGGTTTCAGGTCCATGGGCGCCGTGCCTTCACGCACCACGCCTTGCAGCTGCCCACCGATCTCGCGCCACAGCGCTTCGACCAGGCGCGCGTCGTAGCTGGCGGGCGCCGGGTCGGCGACGGGCCAGAAGCCTTCGCCGCAAGCGGCAGGGTAGGTGCCCGCGAAGCGCGTACGGCCGGGCTCGAAGCTGGCCTTCAGCGCGCCCCGCCAGTCACCGCAGGCGCCAGCCGCCAAGGGCACCGTGCGGTCCGCTTGCAGGCCCGCCAGCGAAGGCTCGACCAGCACGCGCGCGACACCTGCGGCCTCGTCCGGCTGGAAGGTGTAAGTGACGGAACGGAAGTTCAGCAGCAAGGCCGATGCGCGCACGTTGTATGGGCGCAGCGGCTCGCCGTCGAAGTCACCGGGGTCGGCTTCGGGCGCGTTGAAGGCGGTGCTGTCCAGCACGATGTCGCCGCGGATCTCGCGCACGCCCAGGTCCTGCACGCGGCGCAGCAGCAGCCACACCCGTTCCAGCACCAGCTTGGGGTCGCCCTGGCCCTTGATGAAGACCGAGCCTTCCAGCACGCCGTCCTTCAGCGGGCCGGTGATCCACACCGGCGTGGCCCAGGTGAAGGCCGGGCCCAGGCGGTCCAGCGCGGCGAAGGTGGTCAGCAGCTTGGTCAGCGACGCCGGATTGAGCGGCTTCTGTTCCTGCCACCGCAGCACACGCTGGTCGGCGCTGGCGTCGTGCACCACCACGGAAAAGGCCTCGGCCGGCACGCCCGCGCGCTGCAGCGCCTGCAGCGCTTCGGGTGGCAGTTGCGGGGCGGCGTGGGCTGGCACCAGGGTCAGCAGAGCGGCGGTGCTCCAGGCGGCCGATCTGCCGAACGTGGCGCCGGCCACGCGCTGAAACACGTCCGCAAACGACTGAAACATGCCGGGAATGATCGCACGGCTAAACTGCCCGGATGCCTGCTCCCCACGAGCTGCAGCCGCCTGTTCTGGCGCTGGACACCTCCACCGACCACATCGCTGCAGCCCTGGCTGCGGGCGGGCGTCTTCACACCGCATCCGCACCCGGCGGACCGCAGGCATCGGCCGCGCTGATGCCCTTGATCCAGAGCCTGCTGGAACGTGGCGGCACCCGGCTGCAGGACCTGTCCTTCATCGCCTTCGGCCGCGGCCCAGGCGCCTTCACCGGCCTGCGCACGGCCTGTGCGGTGGCGCAGGGCCTGGGCTTCGGCCTGGCCCGCCCGGTGCTGCCGCTGGACAGCCTGCTCATCGTGGCCGAAGACGCGCGCCGGCAGCATGACGAACAGGCCGGCGTGATGGACGTGGCCGTGGTGATGGACGCCCGCATGGACGAAATCTACGCTGGCCGCTACCGCTGGTCCGAAGGCCGCTGGCGAGCCCTTCAACCCCCAGGCCTCTACGCGCTGGATGTGCTG
The DNA here is from genome assembly GCA_031411215.1 of Betaproteobacteria bacterium. GTDB lineage: Bacteria > Pseudomonadota > Gammaproteobacteria > Burkholderiales > Burkholderiaceae_C > Rubrivivax. Next base: position 3,087 of record JANOAM010000886.1, on the reverse strand, counting down.
CACGCGCAATGGACCGACCTGCCCACCCATGTGCTGGCAGGCAGCGCCTTGCCGGCCTTTGCTGAGCGCCTGCACCTGCCTGCCACGTGGCCGCGTCTGCCACAGGAAGCCGACCGTGCCGGCGCGCTGCTGCGCCTGGCCCTGCACGCGGCGCGGGACGGTGAAGGCGTGGACGCGGCCGACGCCTTGCCGCTGTACCTGCGCGACAAGGTGGCCTTCACGACGATTGAACGAGACGCGCAGCGCGCAGCCAAGCTGCAGGCCGCGAAGGTGGCGCCATGAACGCCCGCCTGAAGCCGCGACCCGGTCCGCTACTGCACCCACAAGCGCACACCCGCGCCATGCTGGCGCGTGACGTGGACACCGTGGCCACTATCGAGGCCAGCGCCTACAGCTTCCCCTGGACACGCGGCAACTTCATCGACTCGCTGGCCGCGGGCTATGCAGCCGAACTGCTGGAAGCGGATGGGCAGCCCATCGGCTACTTCATCGCCATGGCCGGTGTTGATGAGCTGCACCTGCTCAACATCACGGTGGCGCCGGCTCATCAAGAGCAGGGCTGTGGCAACCTGCTGCTGGACCGTGTGCAGGCACTGGCCTGCCAGCTGTCCCTGCCGCGCCTGCTGCTGGAAGTGCGCGGCAGCAACGAACGCGCACGCAGCCTGTACCGGCGCCGCGGCTTTGTGGACGTGGGACTGCGCCGCGGCTATTACCCGGCGGCCCAGGGCCGCGAAGACGCGCTGGTCATGAGCCTGGATCTGGACTTGTCGGCTGGAGCGCAGCGTGGCCTGGTCTGAGCACCAGCACGCGCAGCTGCGCGCCATGGGCTTGAGGTTGTGGGCGCCGCCGGCCTTGGACCAGGACCTGCCGCCAGCTGCTGGGCCTGCGGCCATCCCCGAACCCGTGGCTGTGCTGGCGCCTGTGCGCGCCCCGGCCGCCGCCCATGTCGCCGAACCCACACCACCCCGGGCCGGACCCGCCATGCCTTCGGCTGTCGCCTCGCAGGGCTGGGCCGATCTGCGCAGCACGGTCGCGCAATGCCAGGCCTGCGCGCTGTGCGAAAGCCGCACGCAGACGGTCTTTGGCGTGGGTCATGAACAGGCGCAATGGATGGTGGTGGGTGAAGCCCCAGGCGAGAACGAAGACCGCCAGGGTGAGCCCTTTGTCGGTGCAGCCGGCCAACTGCTGGACCGCATGCTGGCCGCGCTGCGGCTGACCCGCAGCGTCGAAGGCGACGAAGGTCCGGAGCAGCGGGTCTACGTAGCCAACACGCTGAAGTGCCGCCCGCCACGCAACCGCAACCCGGCGCCGGAAGAGATGGCGAAGTGCGAGCCCTTCCTGGTGCGGCAGATTGAGCTGCTGCAGCCGCGCATCATTCTGGCCATGGGCCGATTTGCGGTGCAGGCCTTGTTGCGCAGCGACGAACCCATAGGCCGCCTGCGTGGCCGCGTGCACCGCTACCAGGGCGTGCCGCTGGTGGTGACCTACCACCCGGCCTACCTGTTGCGCAGCCCGCTGGACAAGTCCAAGGCCTGGGAAGACCTCTGTCTGGCGGCCGATGTGGCGGAGGGCACCCGCACGTGAGCCCCGAAGAGATCCGCGCCCTGCGTGCCGAGTTGGCGCAATTCCACCGTGTCAGCAACGCCGTGCCGGTGGCCATCGCGTACTTCGAGCGAGACGGCAACATCTGCCGTTATGCCAACGAAGGTTATGCGCAGATGTTCGGCCATGACCAGCAGAGCATCCTGGGCCGCAGCGTGACGCAGATCATCGGTGAGGCGGCGGCCCAGCTGATCCAGCCGCAGGTCGACCATGTCATCGCCACCAAGGAGGCCGTGCGCTACGAACGCCAGCTGGTGGGCGCCGACGGCCAGCTGCGCACCATCGAAGTCCACCTGCTGCCACACGCCGACGACGCCCAGCCTGCCATCGGCGCCATCGGTGCCTTTGTGCTGGTGGCCGACATCACCCGCCACCGCCGCGCCGAAGCCGCGCTGCGCGACAGCGAAGAGCGTCTGGCCAAGTTCATGCACGCCAGCGCAGAAGGCATCGTCTTCCACCGCGGGGGTGTCATCACCGACGTCAACCCGCCGTTGCTGCAACTGCTGGGCTACAGCCTGGACGACATGATCGGCCGCCAGGCGCTGGACTTTGTCGCCGAGGACGTGCGCCCGCGTGTCGCCGAGGTCATGGCGGCGGGCGACGAGATCCGCTACGACACGGCGGTGGTGCACCGCGACGGCAGCCGAGTGCCGGTGGAGTTCATCGTGCGCACAGTGCTTGTGCAGGGTGCGGGTCTGACACAAGAACATCAACGCATGACCATCGTGCGCGACATCCGCCCCTGGCTGGACGCGCAGGCGCGCATCCACCACCTGGCCCACCACGACGCGCTCACCGGCCTGCCCAACCGGGCGGCCTTCACCGACCGCGCCAACGACCTGCTGGTCCGCGCGCGCGCCGAAGGCCGGCCTCTCGCCCTGCTGTTTCTGGACCTGGACCACTTCAAACGCGTCAACGACTCGCTAGGCCACCCGGTAGGCGACATGCTGCTGCAGACCGTGGCCGGCCGCATCACCGCCACCTTGCGCGAAGCGGACCTGGTGTCGCGTTTCGGCGGCGACGAATTTGTGCTTCTGCTGCATGGCGAGGCGACCGAAGCCGCCGTGGCCGAAGTCGCGACGCGCCTGCTGGCTGCGGTGGGTGCACCGCTGGACGTCGAAGGCAGTTCGATATCCGTCACGCCGTCCATAGGCGTGGCCTTGTTCCCGGCGCATGGCGACAGCGCGGCCGAACTCATCAAACACGCCGACACGGCGATGTACCGAGCCAAAGCGCGAGGACGCTCCGGCTACGAGTTCTTCCACCCGCAGATGGCCGAGGCCGCGCGCGCTGAACTGGCCATGGAAAGCCGCCTGCTGCAAGCCGTGCGCGACGGCGAGTTCGTGCTGCACTACCAGCCCCAGCTGCGCGTCACCGACGGTGCGCTGATGGGTGTGGAGGCGCTGATCCGCTGGGCGCACCCGGACCAGGGCTTGATCGGCCCGGACCAGTTCATTCCGCTGGCCGAGGCGCGGCGGCTCACGC
>JANOAM010000885.1:0-4884 GCA_031411215.1 Betaproteobacteria bacterium | reverse complement strand
GCCCTGCGGCTGGTTGATCAACAACCTCGACGGCACGCCCATGAAGGAGCCCAAGCACCCGGTGCTGGCCGACGGCAAGGTGCGCTACGTGGGCGACCGCGTGGCCATGGTCGTGGCCGAGACGCTGGAGCAGGCCAAGGCCGCGGCCGCGCTGATCGAAGTCGACTACGAAGAGATCGCGCCCGTCGTCGACACCGCCAAGGCCGCCGGTGCCGGCAGCAGCGTGCACGTGGAAGCGCCCAACAACGTCTGCTACCACTGGGGCATTGGCGACAAGGACGGCACCGAAGCCGCGTTCAAGACCGCCGCCCACATCACGACGCTGAACTTCCGCAACAACCGGCTGATCCCCAACGCGATGGAGCCGCGTGCGGCCAACGCGTCCTACGACAGCAACGCCGACAACTACACGCTGTACGTCAGCAACCAGAACCCGCACGTCGAACGGCTGTTGATGTGCGCCTTTGTGCTGGGCATCCCCGAGCACAAGATGCGTGTGGTGGCGCCGGACGTGGGCGGCGGCTTCGGCAGCAAGATCTACCTGTATGGTGAAGAGACGGCCCTGGTCTTCGCCAGCAAGAGCATCAAGCGCCCGATCAAGTGGACCTGCGACCGCAGCGAAGCCTTCCTGTCCGACGCGCATGGCCGCGACCATGTCAGCCAGGCCGAACTGGCGCTGGACAAGGACGGCCACTTCCTGGCCCTGCGCGCGCTGACCACGGCCAACATGGGCGCCTACCTCAGCACCTTCTCCACCTGCATCCCCACCATCCTGCACGCCACGCTGCTGGCCGGCCAGTACAAGACGCCCAAGATCTGGTGCGAGGTGACCGCGGTCTTCACCAACACCGCGCCGGTGGACGCCTACCGCGGCGCGGGGCGGCCCGAAGCCACCTACCTGCTGGAACGCATCGTCGAGACGGCGGCGCACGAGATGAAGCTGGACCCGGCCGAGATCCGCCGCCGCAACTTCATCACGACGTTCCCCTACGCCAGCCCGGTGGGCCTGACCTACGACACGGGTGACTACAACGCCACCATGACACGCGCCATTGAACTGGCCGACGTGGCCGGCTTCGCGGCACGCAAGGCGGCCAGCGCCGCAAAAGGCCTGAAGCGTGGCCTGGGCTACAGCGCCTACATCGAAGCCTGCGGCATCGCGCCGTCCTCCGTGGCCGGCGCGCTGGGCGCACGGGCCGGCCTGTTCGAAGCGGGCGAAGTGCGTGTGCACCCCACCGGCAAGGTCACCATCTTCACCGGCAGCCACAGCCACGGCCAGGGACACGAGACCACTTTCGCGCAGGTGGTGGCCGACAAGCTGGGCATCCCGCTGGACGACATCAGCATCGAACACGGCGACACCGGCAAGGTGCTGTTCGGCATGGGCACCTACGGCAGCCGCAGCCTGGCGGTGGGTGGTACGGCCATCGTCAAGGCCGTGGACAAGGTCATCGCCAAGGGCAAGAAAATCGCGGCCCACCTGATGGAAGCGGCCGAAGGCGACATCGTCTTTGAAGGCGGTGAATTCAAGGTGGCGGGTACCGACAAGAAGGTGCCCTTCGCCAGCGTGTCCCTCACGGCCTACGTGCCGCACAACTTCCCGCACGACAAGCTGGAGCCGGGCCTGAACGAAAACGCCTTCTACGACCCCAGCAACTTCACCTACCCGGCCGGCACCTACATCTGCGAGGTGGAGATCGACCCCGCCACCGGCCACACGCGAATAGACCGCATGACGGCGTGCGACGACTTCGGCAACATCGTCAACCCGATGATCGTCGAAGGCCAGGTGCACGGCGGCCTGGCCCAGGGCATCGGCCAGGCGCTGCTGGAACACGGCGTGTACGACACGGAAACCGGCCAGCTGCTGTCCGGCAGCTACATGGACTACGCCATGCCACGCGCCGACGACCTGCCCAGCTTCACCGTGGAAACCGCCAAGGGCACGCCTTGCACGCACAATCCGCTGGGCGTGAAAGGTTGCGGCGAAGCCGGGGCCATTGGCTCACCACCCGCGGTGATCAACGCGATCTGCCATGCGCTGGGGGTGAAAGACGTCCCCATGCCCGCCACGCCGTTCACGGTGTGGAAGGCCGCGAAATCCGCAGCGGCAGCGAACTGAAGCGAAGAAGAAGGAGCACCCAACATGCAAGCGTTCAACTACGAAACCCCTTCTTCCGTGGCGGCAGCGGCCACGGCCGCCAAGGCCAGCGGCGCCAAGATCATCGCTGGCGGGCAGAGCCTGCTGGCGTCGATGAAGCTGGGCCTGGCCGCGCCTGAAGCGCTGGTGGATCTGGCCGGCGTGGCCGATCTCAAGGGCATCACGGTGGCCGGCGGCACGGTGAAGATCGGTGCCATGGTCACGCATGCCGACGTGGCCGCCAATGCGGAGGTCGCCAAGGCGATTCCCGCACTGACCGACCTGGCCGGCCACATCGGCGACCGCCAGGTGCGCAACCGCGGCACCATCGGCGGCAGCCTGGCCAACAACGACCCTGCTGCCTGCTACCCCGCAGCAGTGCTGGGCCTGGGTGCCACCATCCACACCAACACCCGCACCATTGCGGCCGACAGCTTCTTCAAGGGCCTGTACGAAACCGCGCTGGCCGAAGGCGAAGTCATCACGGCCGTGAGCTTCCCCGTGCCCGAAAAGGCAGCGTGGCAGAAGTTCAAGCAACCAGCCTCACGCTTTTCGCTGGTGGGCGTGTTCGTCAGCAAGGGTCCGCAGGGTGTTCGTGTCGCCGTCACGGGTGCGGGCGCCAGTGTGTTCCGTGCTGGAACACTGGAAGCCAAGCTGGCGGGCAGCTGGAGTGCCGACGCGCTGAAGGGCGCGACGGTCAGCGCCGATGGCCTGAACACCGACCTGCATGGCAGCGCCGAATACCGCGCGGCGCTGATCCCGGTGCTGGCGTCCCGCGCCGTCGCCGCCAGCTGAGACCGCAAGCCAAATCGCCATGGTGGAAGGGCTGCCGACCAGCATCGAAGACACGCAACAGCGCCTGCTGTCGCTGGACTACGTCGCTGACCGGCAGCTTGCCACCACGCTGTACCTGGCGCTGAAGCTGCAGCGGCCGCTGTTCCTGGAAGGCGAGCCTGGCACGGGCAAGACGGAGATCGCCAAGACGCTGTCGGCCATGCTGGGCCGGCCGCTGATCCGCCTGCAGTGTTTTGAAGGCCTGGACCTGGCGGGTGCCGCCTACGAATGGAACTACGCGCGCCAGATGCTGGAGATCCGCATGGCCGAGGCGCAGGGTCGGGTCGGCGACGACCTGAACCGCTCGCTGTTCAGCGAGGCCTTCCTCATCAAGCGCGCGCTGCTGCAGGCCATAGACCCGGCGAACCCTGTCGCCCCGGTGCTGCTGATCGACGAGCTGGACCGCGCCGACGAACCCTTTGAAGCCTTCCTGCTGGAAGTGCTGAGCGACTTCCAGATCACCATCCCCGAACTCGGCACGGTGAAGGCCCTGGAGCCGCCCGTGGTGGTGCTCACCAGCAACCGCACACGCGAGATCCACGACGCGGTGAAACGCCGCTGCCTGTACCACTGGGTCGGCTACCCGGACGCCAAGCGTGAACTGCAGATCTTGCAACGCCGTGTGCCCGGTGCGTCACAAGAGCTGGCGCAGCAGATCGTGGCCTTCGTGCAGAGCCTGCGCAGCCTGGAGCTGTACAAGCTGCCCGGCATCGCGGAGACGATCGAGTGGGCGCGTGCGCTGATGGAACTCGACACCATCGTGCTCGACCCGCAGGTGCTGCAGGACACCCTGGGCGTGCTGCTGAAGTACCAGGACGACATCGCCCAGGTGCAGGGCGCGCAGGCGCTGAAGCTCCTGGACGAAGTGCGCCGCCTGGCCACGGCAGCCTGACTGGCGGCTTGAACCCACCATGATCCCCGCCCGCCAGACGCCGGGCCGGCTGGCCGAAAACGTCATGCACTTCGCCCGCGTGCTGCGCCATGCCGGCATGCCGGTGGGCACCGACCGCGTGTCGCTCAGCCTGCAGGCATTGCAGGTGGCGGGCCTGTCCAGCAAGCGTGAACTGCACGACGTGCTGGGTGCCTGCCTGCTGGACCGCGTGGAGCACCGCGAGCTCTTCGACCAGGCCTTCGAACTCTTCTGGCGCGACCCCGACCTGATGGGCCGCATGCGCGCCATGCTGCTGCCCAAGGTGCAGCTGAAAGCCGGCGCCGTGCCGCAGCCGCCCGAGAACCGGCGCCTGGGCGAGGCCCTGTTCCCGCGCCAGAACGACCCGCCGCCACCGGACGACGCACCCGAAGAAACCGAGATCAGCGCCGAGCTGACCTGGAACGACCGCGAAGTGCTGCGCAAGGCCGACTTCGAGACCATGACCGCCGACGAGTGGCGCGAAGCCCGTCGTTTGCTGCTGCAGATGCGCCTGCTGTTCGAACCGCTCACCACGCGGCGCACGAAACCCGCCGCGCGCCCGGGCCGTGCCGACTGGCGCGCCACGCTGGCGGCAATGGGTCGCTGCGGCGGCGAATTCTCCACCCTGCGCTGGCGCCAGCGCCGCACACAGCCGGCGCCGCTGGTGCTGCTGGCCGACATCTCCGGCAGCATGAGCCGCTACTCACGCATGCTGCTGCACTTTGCGCACGCGCTGGGCCATGCCGAATCGCGTGTCGAAAGCTTCGTCTTCGGCACCCGGCTCACGCGCACCACGCGGCTCTTGAAAAGCCGCGACCCCGATGTGGCGGTGGGCCAGGTGGTCAACGCCGTGCAGGACTGGTCGGGCGGCACGCGCATCACGGCCTGCCTGCGCGACTTCAACCTGCACTGGGCGCGCCGCGTGGCGGGTGGCCGCACCACCGTGCTGCTGATCAGCGACGGCCTGGAACATGGCACGCCCGACGACCCGCGCTGCGAG
>JANOAM010000884.1:0-4701 GCA_031411215.1 Betaproteobacteria bacterium | reverse complement strand
GTATCCGGAGCGTGTGGCCGTTGTGGAGGCGAGCCCCCTGGGGCGAGCCGTGAAGCCGACGGACGCGGAGCTTTGCAAGCGATGCCTAACGTGTTATCGCCTGCACGACGATGTAGTCGATACCGACTACTTGTTGCCAGTGCTGCCATCCAGTATCCATAGATGACTCCTTGGGCGTCAAGGGCGCCTGGGTTCGATACGTCCTTTCAGGCCAAGCGCGATCGCGGTGGAGCGTCGGATTGTCCAAACTGCATCGACTTTGTGCCACTTGGCACCGGCAGCCTTGAGCCTCGCTTGTAGGTCCTTCTCGTGCGGTCGCAACGCCACGTCTACGGTTGGACCAGGCCGACGACTGATGACTTTCTCGGAGACGATCAACTCAATCGTGGTGAGGCGCTTTGTCCCCGACTGGTCGAGTCTATGGCGTACGCAGACGAGTTGGCTGCCGTACTCTGCTGTCAGACCTTTGGCGCCGCGCGCATTCGGCGCGAGCTTCTTCATCACGCGTAGGTCGGGTACCTGGGGCTTCGTCTTGGATGGCACGAGAGTGTGTTTCTGGTATTGAAATATCGGGGCACCAAGCATGGTTCCTGTGGCGGATAACGCTGAACAGTTGGATACTGTATGAATATACAGTTTTCACGACAGGGAGCCAACACATGCAGATCGCCCAGAGTCCCCGCCTGCTCGACCAAGTCCGCCAGCAAGTCCGGCTCCTGCACTACAGCCTGCGCACCGAAGACGCCTACGTCTACTGGGTGCGGTCCTTCGTCCGTTTCCACGACCTGCGCCACCCGTCAGAGCTCTCGCAGCCGGAGATCGAGGCCTTTCTCACCTGGCTGGTGGCCGAACGCGATGTGGCCCCCGGCACGCACCGCCAAGCCTTGTCTGCGCTGCTGTTTCTCTACCAGAAGGTGCTGCGCCAGGACCTGCCCTGGATGGCCGAGATCGGCCGCCCGCGGCAAGAACGGCGCCTGCCCGCTGTTTTCTCGCAGGGCGAGGTCCAGGCCGTGCTCGCGCAGTTGGACGTGCAGCAGCAGGCCCTGGGCAGTCCGCACGGGGTCGTCGGCCGCTTGCTCTACGGCACCGGCATGCGCCTGCTGGAAGGCCTGCGTCTGCGTGTCAAGGACATCGACTTCGACCGCCGTGCCGTGGTCGTGCGTGAAGGCAAGGGCCGCAAGGACCGTGTCGTGATGCTGCCGGCCGCGCTGGAACGGCCCTTGCAAGATCAGCTCAGCCGTGCCCACGCACTCTGGGAAAGCGACCGCGAAGCTGGCCTGCCCGGTGTGCACATGCCCGCCGCGCTGGCGCGCAAGTACCCGCGCGCGGCGCACACGTGGCCCTGGCAGTGGGTCTTCCCGCAGGCCGTGCCCTCGGTGGACCCGCGCACCGGCCTGCGCCGGCGCCACCACCTGCTGGAAGGCAACTTCCAGCGTGCCTTCAAGTTGGCCCTGGGTGACGCTGGCGTGGACAAGATGGCCTCACCGCACACGCTGCGCCACTCTTTCGCCACCCACCTGCTGCAGGCGGGTTACGACATCCGCACCGTGCAGGAACTGCTGGGCCATGCCGATGTCAGCACCACCATGATCTACACGCACGTGCTGCGCGTGGGCGGCGGTGCGGTGCGCAGCCCGCTGGACAACCTGGGTGGTGTGACTGCGGTGACTGCGGCGACTGCAATGCCGGCGCCGCCCACCGCCAATCCCTTGGCCACTGCACAGCAAGCGGCCGTACCCACCGCCGCGTCCACCCTGCGTTACCCCGCCAGCGGCCAGGCCACCACCGTGCGCCGTGCCCGCGAGCCCCTGCCGTGTTACCTGTTCGCACCCGCCAGATCCCTGCTGCGCCAGCCGGCCCTGTAGAGGCGGGCACGGCGGCCGCGCGCCGCCGGCGCAAGCCGGCGCCGCCCGGCGATGGCGAACTGCGCGGCCGCAGCCACGTAAGCTTCCTGGGTGGCGCCTCGCACCCGGAAGAACTGGTGGCGCGTGCGCAAGCCCTGGGTTATGGCGCGCTGGCCTTGACGGACGAGTGTTCGCTCTCGGGCGCCGTGCGTGCGCACTCGGAAGCCGAACGTCTGAAGATGCCGCTCATCGTCGGCGCGGAAATGCAGCTGTCGCTGCCCGCCACGGTGGTGGGCCTTGGCGGATCGAAGCCTGCCGCGCAGCCTGCACCACTGGCCGTGGATGCCGCTCAAGTGGCCGTCCATGCCAGCGTGGCTGCAGCCGCAAAAGACGCCGCGGTCGCACTGGCGCGCGGCAAGACTGCGGACCCGGTCGCGGTCGAACTGCCAACCGGCCATCCGCTGGACATCCCCAGCGAACCGCGCCTGGTGCTGCTGGTGCAGTCGCGCCGCGGCTACAGCAATCTGGTGCAGTGGATCACTGTGGCGCGCCGCCGCGCGTCCAAGGGCCACTACCTGGCGCATCGGGCCGACATCGAAGGCCGGGTGCCCACCGCACCCATGCTGGCCGGCCTGCCCGGCTGTTTCGTGCTGCTGGTGCCCGCGCCGGGCCAGAGCTTCGAGACTTTGTTCAACCACGCCCTGTGGCTCAAGACCTGGGTCGGCGCCGAGCGTTCGGCCATCACCGTGGAACTGCGCCACCACCCGCTGGACGCCGTGATGCTGGACCGCCTGCTGCGCGTGTCCGAAGTCAGCGGCCTGCGCCTGGTGGCCGCCGGTGGTGTGCGCATGCATGTGCGCTCGCGCAAGGCGCTGTTGGACGTGCTGGCGGCCACGCGGCAGAAGACCACGGTGGCCGGGGCCGGCCTGGCGCTGCAGCCGAATGCCGAAGCGCATCTGCGCACACGCCAGCGCCTGGCCACGCTGTACCGGCCGGAATGGTTGGCCGAGACACTGCGCATCGCAGGCAGCTGTGCCTTCAGCCTGGCCGAGTTGAAGTACGAATACCCGCGCGAGATCACGCCTGACGGCCACACGCCCAAGACCTGGCTGCGGCAGTTGACGGAAGAGGGCGGTCGGCAGCGCTTCCCAGGTGGGCTGCCGTCCGAAGTGCGTGGCATGGTTGAACACGAATTGGCACTGATCGCCAAGTTGAATTACGAGCCTTACTTCTTGACGGTGGCCGACATCGTGTTGTGGGCGCGCAGCCAGGGCATCCTGTGCCAGGGCCGTGGCAGCGCGGCCAATTCCGCCGTCTGTTATTGCCTGGGTGTGACGGCGGTTGACCCGTCGGTCACCACGCTTTTGTTTGAGCGTTTCCTCAGCGAGGAACGCAACGAGCCGCCCGACATCGACATCGATTTCGAACACCAGCGCCGCGAAGAAGTCATCCAGCACATCTACAAGAAGTACGGTCGCCACCGTGCCGCGCTGACCGGTGTGTTCATCTGCTACCGGCCGCGTTCGGCCCTGCGGGACGTGGGGCGCGCACTGGGCATCGACCTGGAGCGTATCGAATCGCTGTCGAAGAGCCAGCACTGGTTTGACGGCCGCCACATCCACCCCGAACGCCTGCGCGAAAACGGCTTCGACCCCGACGCACCCCTGGTGCAGCAGTGGATAGAGCTGACACACACGCTGATCGGCTTCCCGCGTCACCTGAGCCAGCACCCGGGCGGCTTCATCATCGCGCGCGAAGACCTGGGGGACCTGGTGCCGGTGGAAAACGCGGCCATGGCGGGCCGCAGCGTCATCCAGTGGGACAAGGACGACCTGGACACGTTGCGCCTCTTGAAGGTGGACATCCTGGCCCTGGGCATGTTGAGCGCGCTGCGCCGCATGCTGGACATGGTCAGCGGCAAATGGGGCCGGCCGCTGGAACTGCACCAGGTCCCGCAGGACGACAAGCCCACCTACGACATGCTCAGCCGCGCCGACAGCGTGGGCACCTTCCAGGTGGAAAGCCGCGCCCAGATGAGCATGCTGCCGCGCCTGAAGCCGAAGACCTTTTACGACCTGGTCATTGAAGTCGCCATCGTGCGCCCCGGGCCCATACAGGGCGGCATGGTCCACCCCTACCTGCGGCGGCGCAACGGCGAGGAGCCCGAGGACTACCCCAAGCCCGAGGTTCGCAAGGCGCTGGAGCGCACGCTGGGTGTGCCCATCTTCCAGGAACAGGTGATGCAGCTGGCCATGGTAGCCGCCGACTTCACACCCGGTGAAGCCGACCAGTTGCGCCGTGCCATGGCCGCCTGGAAGCGCAAGGGGGGCTTGGGACCTTTCCATGAAAGGCTGGTCGGCCGCATGGTGGAGAAGGGTTACGAGCTGGACTACGCCGAACGCATCTTCAAACAGATCGAAGGCTTTGGTGAATATGGCTTCCCGGAAAGCCACGCCGCCAGTTTTGCGCTGCTGGTCTACGCCAGTGCCTGGCTCAAATGCCACCACCCGGATGCCTTCCTGGCCGCCTTGCTCAACAGCCAGCCCATGGGCTTTTACGCGCCTGCGCAGCTGGTGCGCGACGCGCGCGAACATGGTGTGACGGTGCTGCCGGTGGACGCGACCGTGAGCCTCTGGGATTCAACGCTGGAACCCAGCACACTCTCGTTGGGCGGCCCGCTGCTGCAGCCCGTGCGCCTGGGCCTGAGCCGCATCAGCGGCTTCAAGGAAGACGCCGCCAGGCGGCTGGTCGTGGCACGCAGCGAAGCGGTTTTCGCGTCTGCAGAAGACCTGGCCCGGCGCGCGCAACTGGACGCGCACCAACTGGAACTGCTGGCCCAGGCCGATGCGCTGAAACC
>JANOAM010000883.1:0-3600 GCA_031411215.1 Betaproteobacteria bacterium | reverse complement strand
GCCGCGCAGGTCAACGCGGACGAATTCTTCAAGGTCGACCTGCGCATCGCCAAGATCGTCAACGCTGAAAGCGTGGAAGGCAGCACCAAGCTGCTGCGCCTGACGCTGGATGTGGGTGAAGGCACCGACCCGCAGGGGCGTCCCATCCATCGAAATGTGTTCAGTGGCATTGCCGCCAACTACCAGCCCGAACAACTGGTCGGCAAGCTGACGGTGATGGTGGCCAACCTGGCCCCGCGCAAGATGAAGTTCGGCATCAGCGAAGGCATGGTGCTGGCCGCCAGCCACGCCGACGAGAAGACCACGCCCGGCGTCTACGTGCTGGAACCCTTCCCCGGCGCCGTGCCGGGCATGCGGGTGCGCTGAGCCGGCATGCTCATCTGCGCCGCCCCCACGAGGCCGGTGCCCTCCAGGCGCAGGCGTTTCATCGCGCTGCGCCACCACTGCGGTCCTCCGGCCGCGGGTTCTGTCCTGCTTCAGAACCCGCCCCGGAGACCCCATGCCCACTGTCCCTCTTCACCCCTTCCGCCCGCGGCTGCTTGACGCGCTGCGCGGCTACACCAGACAAAATCTCACTGCCGACATCGGCGCCGGCCTGACCGTTGGCGTGGTCGCCCTGCCGCTGGCCATGGCCTTTGCCATTGCCAGCGGTGTCAAGCCCGAACAAGGCATCTTCACGGCCATCATCGCGGGCTTCCTGATCAGCGCCTTGGGTGGCTCCAACGTGCAGATCGGCGGGCCTGCCGGTGCGTTCATCGTCATCGTCTACGGCATCGTCGAACGTTATGGCCTGGCCAACCTGTTCATCTGCACGGCGCTGGCCGGTGTGCTGATGTTCGTGATGGGCCTGTTGCGGCTGGGCGCGCTGGTGCGTTATGTGCCGCTGCCCATCGTCATCGGCTTCACCAACGGCATTGCGGTGCTGATCGGCCTGTCGCAGCTCAAGGACTTGATGGGCCTCAGCACGCCCAAGCTGCCGGCCGACTTCTTCAGCCTGATCGGCGTGCTGGCCGAGCACCTGCACACGTTCAACGTGCCAGCGCTGGTCATCGGCTTGGGCAGCCTGGCGGTGGTGGTGTTGTGGCCCAAGAGCTATGCCATGCCCGACCTGCCTTTGAGCCCGCTCCAGCGCCTGCGGCGTCTGCTGGCTCACCTGCCCGGCACGCTGGTGGCGCTGGCCGGCGCCACGCTGGCGGTGCAGGTGCTGAGCCTGCCGGTGGAGACCATTGGCTCGCGTTTCGGCGGCATCCCGCAGTCCCTGCCGGCCCTGGCGCTGCCCGACTTCAGCTGGACAACCGCCAAGCAGCTGATCATCCCCACGCTGACCATCGCACTGCTCGGTGCCATTGAAAGCCTGCTGTGCGCGCGTGTGGCCGACAACATGACCGAACTGCCGCGCCACGACCCCAACCAGGAGTTGATGGCACAGGGCCTGGCCAACCTGATAACGCCACTGTTTGGTGGCATCCCGGCCACCGGCACCATCGCGCGCACCGTCACCAACGTGAGAGCCGGCGGCTGCACGCCCGTGGCCGGCATCGTGCACGCGCTGACGCTGCTGGTGGTGGTGCTGGTGGCCGCGCCGCTGGCCGCCCACGTGCCACTGGCGGCGCTGGCCGGCATCCTGGTCTTCGTGGCCTGGAACATGGGCGAGTGGCGTGAATTCACGCGGCTGAAGCACTTCAGCCTGCAGTACCGCACCATCCTGGTCGGCACCTTTGCGCTGACCGTGGTCTTCGACCTGATGGTGGCCGTGGAGGTGGGCCTGGTGCTGGCCTGCGTGTTCTTCGTCTACCGCATGAGCACGCTGTTCACGGTGCAGCCCCTGCCGGCCACCCAAGCGCCACCCGGTGTAGCGGTGTTTGAACTCTTCGGCGCGCTGTTTTTCGGCGCCGTGGGCAAGATAGAAGCGCTGCCGGCGCAATTGCCCGCCGGCACACGCTGCGTGGTGCTGGAGATGCACCGCCTGATCAGCATCGACACCTCGGGCCTGGACGCGCTGGAACAGCTGCGCCGCACGCTGCAGCGCCAGGGCCAGGCGCTGGTGCTGGCCAACGTCAACCCGCAACCGCTGTCGCTGATGAAACGCAGCGGCTTTGAAGAACACCTGGGCGCGGAGTTCATCGTGCCCACCCTGGCCGAAGCATGGGCCGACCGGTCCACCGGCGCTACGGTGAACTGAGCGCCGCAGCCAGCAGCACCAGGTTCAGGCTGCGGCTGCGTGCGGCGGCGCCGGGATCGGCTGCATCGGCCGTCTCGACCACGGCGATCCGGGACAGACCCAGCCGGCCCAGCGCAGCGCGCCAGGCGGCCGCGTGCTCATCGCCACCCAGGCCTTCGGCCAGTTCGGCACCATTGGCCAGGGCCTGCAGCAGCGCATGGTCGCTGCGCACCGCGGGCCGCTGCGTGAGCCCCGCGGCCAGGCGGTGGCCGCGCTCGGACTTGGTCCGCACGTCCCACCAGAGGCCAAAACGCTGCACCCAGCGTGCGGCCACCTGGGTCAGGTCGGTGGGCGTGCCGGCCAGCAACTCAAACTCCAGTTCGTCCACGGGCAGCGACCGGCCCGCGGCCGTGATCACACCACGGTCATGCGCCAGTTCGATGCGCGCCGCGCCCACGCGCAGCACGCGGTGCATGCGCTGGATGTCGGTGTGGTAGACGGCCACCAGCGCCGTGCCATCGGCCAGCAAGGCCAGCAGCCGCTCACCCACGGACGTGCCGGCGTGTCGGGCCGGGTCCAGTGCGGGCACGGACGGGCCGCTGTCGCGCAGCGGGATTTCGTGCTCCGGGCGCTCCATCAGCCCGTCGCCACGTCCCTTGAGCGTCTGCACCCAGTGCCGCCCCTCGCGCCGCAGGCGCAAGGCCAGGCCGGCAGCGGCCAAGCGGCGGTCCTGCGTGTCCATGTAGATGGCCTGCAGCGGCGTCAGGCGCGCACGGTGCGTGGCCACGGCGCGGCGCACGAGGCCACGGTTTGCCTGCGGGATCTGGAACTTCAGTTCGGTTTCGTTCACGGCCAGGCAGCGGCCCGCAGGCGTGTCAGCAAAGGCAAGGTGCTCTCCCCGGTAAAATGAGCCCACATTAGACCCTCCGCTTCACGAGTCCCGCCCCATGCCGTTTTTCTGGAAGCCCTACAAGTCCGAAGTCACTAACTTCATCGAAGAGCTGAAGGCCAAGAAGCCGACGCTGGAATCCGAACAGCGCGCCGGCCGGGCCCTGCTGTGGGACAAGGCCGTGGACCGCAGCGCGCAGGCCGACTGGGCCGACGCCAACGTGGCCCAGCAGCCTTACGTCTACCAGACCAAACACCAGGCTTGAGCCGGGTCTGAGCAGGGTTTGATAATTTCCGCTGCCGCACAGCCGGGTTCACCCGGCGTCGAACTGTCGTCCGAGCCCGCCGCGCCCGTGCCGGAGGTGGTGGACCAGATCGCGCTGGCGCGCCTGTACGGCGAGCCGCTGTTCCGCCTGCCGCAGGACCTGTACATCCCGCCGGACGCGCTGGAGGTCTTCCTGGAGGCCTTTGAAGGCCCGCTGGACCTGCTGCTGTACCTGATCCGCAAGCAGAACTTCAACATCCTGGACATCCCGCTGGCCAGCGTGACG
>JANOAM010000882.1:0-1847 GCA_031411215.1 Betaproteobacteria bacterium | reverse complement strand
CGTCATGCCCCCATGCCATTAGGCACGCTGGACAGCACCCCGCCGCCGTTCTTCCGCCAGGGCCCTTCGGCCCTGACCAAACTCGAGTTCTTCACGGCGCTCGCGCTCTTCCTGATGCTGGCCGACGCGCGCCTGCGCGTGGCCGACCCGCTGCGTCAAGGTTTGGCCATGGTGCTGCTGCCGCTGCAGCGCGCGCTGGCGGTGCCGGTGGAGATGGTGGAAGGTGGCAGCGACTATCTGCGTGGCCTGAACCAGGCCCAGCGCGACGAACGCACGGCCCGCATCCAGCTGGCCGCCGTGGCCGAGCGCGCGGCCCGCACCGAACAGCTGGCACAGGAAAACGCCCGTCTGCGTGCGCTGCTGGAACTGCGCCCGGCGATCCAGGTGCGTTCGCAACCGGCCGAGGTGCTGTACGAGGCCGCCGACCCCTATTCGCGCAAAGTCTTCATCGACCGTGGCCGCCAGCAGGGCGTGCAACTCGGCTCGCCGGTCATCAACGAGGCCGGTGTGCTGGGCCAGGTGACACAGTCGTATGCGCTCACCGCGGAGGTCACGCTGCTGTCGGACAAGGACGCCGCGATTCCCGTGCTCAACACACGCACACAGCAGCGCAGCGCCGCCTTTGGTGGAGGCGGCAACAACGGCATGGAACTGCGCTTCATGTCCGGCAATGCCGATGTGCAGGTCGGCGACGTGCTGCACACCAGCGGCCTGGACGGCGTCTACCCGCCCGGCCTGCCGGTGGCGCGCGTGGCGGCGGTGGAACGGCGTGTGGAGTCGGGCTTTGCACGCATCCAGCTGACGCCCGCTGCCAATGCCGATGGCGTGCGCCATGTGCTGGTGCTGGAGCCGCTGGCGGTGCAGATGCCGCAGCGGCCGGCACCGGTTGAACCGGCCAAGGGCGAACGCGGCGCCAAGGCGGCGGCCAAGCGCCCGGTCAATGGGCCCGGCAACGCGTCGGGGGTTGCGCCGTGATCATGCGGGACCTTGGAGACGCGCCATGATCATGCCGCGTGGGTCCGACCAGCTGCTGCTGCCCGCCAACCCGCTCTTCATCGGCTTCACCCTGCTGCTGGCCTTCGCCGGCAACGTGCTGCCGATGGGCCGCGCGCCGGCCATGCCGGACCTGCTGGCCGTCGCGCTGGTGTTCTGGAACGTGCACCAGCCGCGCCGCGTGGGCGTGGGCGTGGCCTTCATCTTCGGTCTGCTGATGGATGTGCACCAGGGCGCCCTGCTGGGCCAGCATGCCCTGGCCTACACGCTGCTGAGTTTCGTGGCCATCACCATCCACCGCCGGCTGCTGTGGTTTGGCGTGGTCGAACAGGCGCTGCAGATCGTGCCGCTGTTCTTCGCCGCCCACGGCGTCGCGCTGCTGGTTCGGCTGGCGGCGGGCGACATGTTCCCGGGCTGGTGGCTGCTGCTGGCACCTGTCTTCGAATCCTTGCTGTGGCCCGTGGCGACGGTGCTGCTGCTGGCGCCGCAACGCCGCGCGCCCGACCCGGACCAGAATCGCCCATTGTGAGAGGGCCCCCGTGAGCACCATCCTGCGCGACGTTGAAAGCGAGATCGACCGCTTCCGCCGCCGCTTGCTCGCCGCCGCCTGCTTCGTGCTGCTGGCCTTCGCGCTGCTGGCCTCGCGGCTGGTCTACCTGCAGGTCTTCCGCCATGAAGAGCTGGCCACGCAGGCCGAGGCCAACCGCATCGCGGTCGTGCCCATCGTGCCCAACCGCGGCCTCATCGTCGACCGCAACGGAATCGTGCTGGCCACCAACTACTCGGCCTACACGCTGGAGATCTCACCGCGCAAGGGCGCGTCGGCCGGGCCTCAGCAGGACGCGCTGATCGAC
>JANOAM010000881.1:0-3605 GCA_031411215.1 Betaproteobacteria bacterium | reverse complement strand
GGGCCCGCGTCATCCTGACCAACGGCGTGCCCGGAACGCTGGTGGACTACGCCTTCGAATCCACGCCGCTCACCGGCCTGCAGGCCGGCGTGGTGCCCGAGCCCGGCACCTATGCGCTCTTTGCGGCCGGGTTGGCGGGCTTGCTGGCCTGGGCGCGCCGCCGCGCCTGAGTGCAGCCTGAGCGGCTCCGGCGCTGGTGCAGCGCCGGGCGTTCAAGCACCGATGGCCTGCCGCCTGAAGTCGCTGGGCGCCATGCCCAGGTGGGCGCGGAACACGCGGCTGAAGTGCGCCATGTTCTGGAAGCCCAGACCCAGCGCGATGTCGGTCAGGCTGCGGTGGTCCTGGGCGCGGTCGGCCAGCACGCGGCGGCAGGCGTCCAGGCGGCGGGCCAGGATGTAGCCGGCCACGCCATCGGGCTCCTCCGCAAAGGCGTTGTAGAGCTGGCGGCGGCTGCAGTTCAGCGCACGCGCGATCTGGTCCACCGTGAGTGCAGGATCGGCCAGGTGCTGCGCCACATGCTGCTTGATGCGTTCACGCAGCGCCTCGCGCTGGGTCTGCGCGGTGGCCTGTCCGGCCAGGTCCAAGAGGCTCAGGTGCACCAGCTGCGCGATGGCGTCACCCACACCCCGCGCCGCAGCCTCCGGCATGCTGGGCAGCTCAGTGAAGGCATTGCGCATGGTCTGCAGCGCCAGGGTGGACACACCCCCGCTGCCGCCCAGGCGGCGCGCCATCAGCGGGTCCAGCGCCACACCGCGTTCGGCCAGCATGGCGCGCGGCAGCATCACGATCAGGTGTTCCACGCGTTCCGGGTTGGCCACGGCATAGCTGTCGGTGGTGTCGTAGATGCTCCACTGGCCAGGCGTGACCCAGGTTTCGCGGCCTTTCTGCTCGACACCGGCACAGCCTTTCCAGGGCGCGACGATCTTGAGATACGGCAGCTCGGTGTGGCGTGCGATGGACGGGGACCGTGTCACGCGGTGGCGCGTGGCTTCCAGCCGCGTCAGCACCACGTCGCCGGCGCGCAGCGTGCGGGCACGGCCGTCGAAATCCGTGTCGCCGTAGGTCTCATTCTTCAGACCCTGGAACAGGCGGCCAATCCAGTCGCCAAAGAAGCCGACACGCTCGGCCGGCGGCACGAGGTCGGTGTCCATCAACTCGGGCTTGGCAGTCATGGGGGGCAGCGTAGCGCTGCAGACCACTGTCTGCGCGTTTTGGGGCCACAGAGCCGGGAAAGTCCCAAGCCCCCGTGCACGCCTGGACAAGTCGCGTGCACGGCAGGAAAAGCCGCGCAAGACGGCGCTTTGAACAATGCGGCGTCATTCCAACGACAGCCCCAAACAACAGGAGACAAACGATGACGCTCAACCGCCGCACCGTCGTGCAAGGCCTCGCGGCCACGGCCGCTTCAGCTGGTTTCCCCGCCAAAGCCCAGACCGCCGCGCCCGTGCGCGTGGGCTACGCCATGGCGCGTACAGGCCCCTGGAGCGTGGGCGCGCAGACCAGCCAGGAGCCCAACTTCCTGCTCTGGGCCGAGATGCAGAACGCCGCCGGCGGCCTGGACGTGAAGGGCACCAGGCGGCCCATCGAGCTGATCAGCAGCGACGACCAGAGCAACATCGAAACCTGCGTGCGCACCTACGAAAAGCTGATGGGCAGCGACAAGGTGGACCTGGTCCTGCCGCCTTGGGGCAGCAATGCCAACTTCGCGGTGGCACCCTTGGCCAACCGTTTCGGCTACCCCTTCCTGGCGCCCACCGCGCTGAGCCGCCGGCTGGTGGAAATGAAGCTGCCCTACTTCTTCCTGCTGCTGCAGCAACCCAAGCCGATGATGGACGCGCTGGTGGACATGCTGAAGGCCAGCGGCGCCAAGACGGCGGCGGTGGTCTACGTGGACGACCTCTTCGGCCTGGAGAACTACGCCGCCCTGAAGGTGGCGCTGTCGGGCAGCGGCATCAGCATCGTCGAAGACAAGAGCTACCCGCTGGGTGTCAAGGACCTGAGCCCGGTGCTGCGCAGCATCAAGGACAAGAACCCCGACGCCTTCATCGGCCTGACCTACCCTCCGGACACCATCCTGGCCAGCCGGCAGAGCAAGGAGATCGGCTTCAACCCGAAGTTCTTCTATGCCAGCGTGGGCACGGCCTTCCAGCTCTACCGCAACGTGATGAAGGAAGCCGCCGAAGGCGTGCTGGGCATGGGCAGCTGGAACGGCAAAACCAGCCCGGCCGCCAAGGCCTACTTCGACGCCCACGTGAAGAAGTTCGGCGCCCAGAAGGAACCCGACCGCTGGGCCAGCGGCCACGCCTGGGCGGGCCTGGAGATCCTGACCGCGGCCGTCGCCAAGGTCGGCCTGGACAAGAAAGCCATCCGCGACTACGTGGCCAACACGACCCACAAGACCATCATCGGCGACATCAAGTTTGCCGGCAGCGAAAACGTGGGTGTGCCGGGCACGGTGAGCCAGTGGCAGAAGGGCGAGTTCGAGGTCGTGTGGCCGAAGAACCGCGCGACTGCCGCGCTGGTACCCGCCAAGCCGGCGTGGGTGTGACTGTCAGCGGTCGAGATCGCTGGGTCGTTCGGAGTGGCGTTGCGGGCCAAGGCCGCCGGGTACCGGGCTCCGCTCATGTCCCCCGGCCCGGCCTGCGGCCGAGCCTCCTCCTTTACTTCGCTGCGCCCGGTACCCAGCGTCCTCGGCCAGCCAGCAGTGCGGCGCGCTCGCTGATGGCGCGCCACCAGCGGTGCCGGAGCGGGCGATTGGGGTGCCCTGTGGAGCGAAGTAAAGGAGGAGCCCCAGCTTGCGCAGCAAGTTGGGGCGGGGGACATGAGCGCAACAGGGCACCCCAAGCGCACGCGACCGCCACAGTGGAGCCGCTGACATGAGCTTCGGCGGCTGGCTGGAGCTCATCGCCTCCGGCCTGATCACCGGCGGCGTCTACGCACTGGTCGCCCTGGGCCTGAACCTGCAGTACGGGCTGATGCGCATCCTGAACATCGCGCATGGTGAATTCCTCATGGTGGGTGCCTTCCTGACCTGGATGGTGCACACCAGCACTGGCCTGTCGCCCCTCTTCATGCTGCCTGTCGTCTTCGGCCTGCTGATGGGCCTGGGCATGGTGGTGCACCGTCTCACCTTCCGCCGCCTGGCGCGCACCAGCCCCAACGTGGATGTGTTCGAAGCGCGGGGGCTGATGGTGTCCTTCGGCCTCATGTTCATGGTGCAGAACTTCGCGCAGATCGCCTGGGGTGGTGACCTGCGTGGTTATGACTACCTGACCAGCCCCGTGCATGTCGGTGGCGCGCAGTTCGCGGCCAACAAGCTGCTGCTGTTCGTGGTGTCGCTGGCTTTCAGCGCCGGGCTCATCGTGCTGTTGAAACAGACGCTGCTGGGCAAGGGCGTGCGTGCGCTGATGCAGAACCCCACCGGTGCGCAGCTGGTCGGCATCAACACGCGGCGGCTGCACCCGCTGATGTTCGGCGCGGGTCTCGGGCTGTCGGGCGTGGCCGGTGTGCTGCTGAGCATGACCTACACGATCACACCGTCCATGGGCGAGCCCTACACGGTGACGGCTTTGATCGTCATCACGCTGGGCGGCTTCGGCTCCATG
>JANOAM010000880.1:0-2191 GCA_031411215.1 Betaproteobacteria bacterium | reverse complement strand
CGCAGCCCCACCGCGCTTTGACTACACGGCAGGCCCCCAGCCTGCCTGCAACCATGCGCCACCGGATGGCGCACAGCGGGGCCGAGGTGCAGACCTTCCTGGCCACGGTGAAAGATGCGGTGCGTGCGCGTGAACTCGCCGACTTGGCAGTGCTGCGTGCCGAGAAGGCCCGTCATCTGAACCAGCCTCTCGATCAGACCGTGCTGGCGCGCTGGGACACGGCGTTCTATTCCGAGCGGGTGCGCCGCACCACATACGCGGTCGATCAGGAACAGTTTCGCCGTTACTTTCCGGCCGAGGCCAGCCTGCGTTTCGTGTTCCGCGTGGCCGAGCGGCTGTTCGGCATCACGGTGGCACCAGTTGCCGAACAGCCAACGCTGTGGCACCCGGAGGCACGCACCTACACCGTGACCGACAACGACACCAACGCGCCGTTGGGTACGCTGTTTGTCGACCTGTACCCGCGCGCCGACAAGTTCAACCATGCGGCGCTGTGGAGCTTTCGCAATGTCTCGACGCAGGCCGGCCGCCAGCCGGCGGCTGCGCTGGTCGTCAACGTCAGCCGCCAGGGGCTGACGCTCGACGAGCTGGAAACGCTGCTGCATGAATTCGGCCACGGCCTGCATGCCTTGCTGTCGAAAACGCGCTACGCGGGGCAGGGCGGCACCAATGTGCAGCTCGATTTCGTCGAGGCGCCGTCGCAGATGCTGGAAGACTGGGTCTACGACCCGCAGGTGCTGGCGCTGTTTGCCGAGGTCTGCCCGCGCTGCGAGCCGGTGCCTGTGCCACTGCTCGCACAAGCCCGTGCCGCGCGCGACTTCGGCAAGGGCATGCAGTTTTCACGGCAGCACCTGTACGCCAGCTACGACCTGGCGCTGCACGGCCGCGAACCGGCAGACCCGCTGATGCTGTGGGCACAGATGGAAGGTGCGACGCCGCTCGGCCATGTGCCCGGGTCGATGTTTCCGGCCGGCTTCGAGCACATTGCCGGTGGCTACGCCGCGGGGTACTACGGCTACCTGTGGAGCCTGGTGCTCGCCGAAGACCTGCGCACCGCCTTCGCCGCCGACCGGCTGAGCCCGACTGTCGGCCGGCGCTACCGCAACACCGTGCTGGAGAACGGAGGACAGGTCGCGCCCGGCGAGCTGCTGCAGCTCTTCCTGGGCCGGCCCACGGACAGCCGCGCATTCTTCAGGGCGCTGGGGGAATGAGAAAACGAGGCGTGGCTCCGTCTCGGAATCAACATGCGGGAGAAGCTCTTCGGAATGGGATCAGGCTGTCGAGGTTTTTTACACCGGCGGGTATTTTTTGACGCAGAAAACTGGAAATCTATTTAATTTCAATGGCTTAACTAACGTGGCTCGAAGTTTGCACTTCACCTGTACCCAAGCAATATTTGACAGGGATAAAAAGTGAACACCAAAGCAAAAGCACAGCTGATCATTGTTGCCGCCCTCGTCGCTTGCGGACAATCTGCAGTAGCCGCCCCCACCGCGTGTGACGGCACGAGCGCGACCAGTGGCTATGTGGGCGGCGCTACCGTTGCCGACCTCAGCCGCGAAGATCTGACAGTCACCAATGCCAACGGCGCTGCCGTCATCGCCAGCAATTGCCTTGGTCACGTTGACGTGGGCAGCAATTCCGAGGCAAACGTGGTCAATTTTGCCAACATCAACAGTATCTTTGGCGGCAGTTGGAGCGTGGCCGCCAGGGCCAATGCAGGTGGCTCAGCCGTTGGGTACAGTTTTGGTGGGTACTCGTTTTCGCTGTCCGGTTTGACGACGGGGCCCAGCGGTTCGTTCACATTGAACATTGCTGGAGCGCCGCTCCCGAACTTCCTGGACTTCTTCATCACGACGAAGGCCAGCACGCTGACAGACTATTTTTTCTTTGACGAGCTCTACGTCGACAGCACTAACCCGGGCACGTACAGTGTCGCGATCAAGGCTGGTAACTCCAACAATTACGCTAACCTGTCGGACATCACCGTAGGCGTCCGCCGCGGTGATTCACGTATCCCGCCACAAGGCAATCCAGTGCCTGAACCGGCTTCGCTGGTCCTGGTTGGTGTGGGTTTGCTGGGCTTGGCCTTGGCACGTCGGCGAAAAGTCTGAACCCATCGGTATTTAGAAGGTAACAAGGCCCGTCTCGACGGGCCTTGTTGCTTTTGCGCGTGGCGGTTTATCGCGAT
>JANOAM010000879.1:0-6235 GCA_031411215.1 Betaproteobacteria bacterium | reverse complement strand
TTGAGCACCAGGATGGGCAGGCGCTCCCGCGGGCTGTCGTGGCTGAGTTCAACCATGCTGGGCCTCGAACTCCCGCATGTAGGCCACCAACGTCTGCACACCTTCCAGCGGCATGGCGTTGTAGATGCTGGCGCGCATGCCACCCACCGACCGGTGGCCCTTCAACTGCACCATGCCGCGTGCTTCCGCACCTTTCAGGAAGGCGCCGTCCAGCGTGTCGTCCTTCAGCTTGAAGGGCACATTCATCAGGCTGCGGCAGTCCTTGGCCACCGGCGCGCTGTAGAAACCGGTGGTGTCCAGGTAGTCGTACAGCAACCCGGCCTTCTTGCGGTTGTGGGCCTCTATCGCCACCAGGCCGCCCTGGGCCTTGAGCCAGTTGAACACCAGCCCGGCGATGTAGATCGCGTAGGTGGGCGGCGTGTTGTACATGCTGTCGTTGTCGGCCACCGTCTTGTAGTCAAAGGCGCTGGGCGTGCAGGGCAGGGCGCCACCCAGCAGGTCTTCCCGCACGATGACGATGGTCAGGCCGGCCGGGCCGATGTTCTTCTGCGCGCCGCCGTAGATCAGGCCGTAGCGGGACACGTCCACCGGGCGCGACAGGATGCTGCTGCTCATGTCGGCCACCAGCGGCACGTCGCCGGTGTCGGGCGTGAAGTGGTATTCCACGCCGCCGATGGTTTCGTTGCTGCAGATGTGCACGTAGGCCGCACCCGGGTCCAGCTTCCAGCCAGCGCGGGCGGGGATGGTGGTGTAGCCGCTGTCGGCCGCGCTGGCCGCCACGTTCACCGCGCCGTACTTCTTGGCTTCCTTGATGGACTTCTTGCTCCACTCGCCAGTGTCGATGTAGTCGGCACTGGTCTTGCCGCGCAGCATGTTCATCGGCACGATGGCGTTTTCCGCGATGGCGCCGCCCTGCATGAACAGCACCTTGTAGCCGGCGGGCACGGCCAGCAGTTCCCGCAGCAGCGTTTCGGCCTCTTCGGCGATGCGGATGAACTCCTTGCCGCGGTGGCTCATCTCCATCACGCTCATGCCGCTGCCGTGCCAGTCCAGCATCTCGTCGGCTGCTTGTTGCAGCACGGTGGGTGGAAGGGCGGCGGGGCCGGCACTGAAGTTGAAGACGCGGGTCATGGCGGGCTCTTGCAGGGCGGTTGGGGGAGGGCGGGAGCATACCCAAGGTGGGGTTGGCCGCCCCGGCGGAATGCGCCACAGGCGCTCAGGGCCCTTGCAGTTCTTGCACCTTGCGGTTGGCCTCACCCACGTCCTTGCCCAGTTCGTCCAGGTAGCGCGTGCGCTCCTCGCTTTGCCATTCCGCGGTGCTGAAGAAGGCCAGTGGGTAGACCCGGCTGGTGTGCACGCTGCCGGCCAGGCGCGGCAGCATCACACGGTCGGGAAAGGCGTCGGGCTTGAGCAGGAAGGCCTCCACGTCGCGCAGCGTCAGCGGGAAGGTGGGCTGTTTGTCGCGGATCAGCTTGCCGAACACCGGCAGGCGGAACTCGACCGTGCTGGTGCCCACGTCCGCATTGAACAGCGCCAGAGCCAGCGGCGTGCCGGTGGCGTCGTCCACACGGGCGCTCACCACATAACGGCCCGGCTGAGAGACAGCCGCCTTCAGAAAGAAGTCCAGCGACGCCGCTGTGGCGGCTTCGCGCACGCCGGGCAGCCAGGTGGCCGCACTGCCGGGGCTGTAGACCAGGTCGAAGTACAGGAAGCCGGGCTGGCCGCCATAGTCCAGGTGCAGTTCCAGCCGCACCGTGCCGGCAAAACTGGCAAACCCCTGCACGGCGGGTTGCATGACAAAGCTGTAGACGCCGTCGGTCAGCGCGGGTGTGGCATTGAAGGGTGCGGTGCTGGCTGTGCGGCCGGGTGGCGTGACTTCCTTGATGGTGGCCTGGCGCAAGCCCAGCGGCAGGGTGCGGCCTTCCATGTCCTGCAAGGTCACGGTGATGCGCGAGCTCTCGTTGCCGCTGGCAAACACACGCTCCTGCGTGGTTTTCAGCCGCACCCCCTGCGGCGCGGTGCCGCCGGGCACACGCAGGGCGCGGTCTTCGGCAATGGGCGCGAAGGGCCGGACCTGGTCCGGGTGTTCCTCGATCGGCCTGGATTCGTGCGGGTACTGCGTCGCGGCCTGGTGTGCCGCCAGCGCCTGCTGGGCGCGGGCCAGGCGGTCTTGCCACTGCGCAAGTTGTTCGCGGCGCTGCGCCAAGCCCAGGGCGCTGAGCGGGGCACCCGGCGCTGCGGCAGAGGCAGCGCTGGCAGCGTCTGGCAAGCGCCCTTCAAATGCAGCTGTGGGCGGCGCCACGGCGGCCGGCGGAGCGGGCGCCGGTGCGGACTCCGCCGCCCACCACCACACGCCCACGACCAGCCCCGCCGCCACCGCGGCGGCCAGGGCTTGCCGCAGGGTCATTGCGCGTTGGCTGCCATGTCCGCACGCACCTTGCCCACGATGCCGGCCCAGCTGCCGTTGGCGTAGTGGTTGACGCTTTCCGCGTCGTCACGGAACTGCAGCGTGTGGTAGCTCCACTTGGTGCGGCCGCCTTCACTGGCGGCGGTGCCCAGCTTCAGGTCGTTGCAGAACCAGTCACTGGGGTTGCAGAAGCCCGCGCCACTGCTGCCGCTGACACCGCCGCTGGAGTGGTAGGCCACCACTTCGTCGTCCTGGCCGGGCAGCACAAAGCTGTAGAGCGTGCCCTTGGCGCCAGCGAACATGTAGAACCACTTGCCGGTGGTGCTGTTGTGGTTGTACAGGGCGCGTGCGCTGCTGGTCTTCAGGTCGGACACCAAGGGCTCGCCGATGGCCCAGTCGCCGGCGTCAGCCAGTTCCGTGCCGCCCGCCGCGCCACCGGCCACGTCCACCCACTTGATGTTCCAGCCGGTCTGCGTGCCGCCGTCGCTGTTGCTGCACTGGCCGGCGCTGTTGGGCGAGGGGGTTTTCTTGTAGCGGGCGCTGGTGCCGTACAGGCTCAGCGCATAGCCGATCTGCAGGTTGCCCGCGGAGTAGGCCGCCACGTAGCACCAGTTGGTGCCCGTGCAGTAGCAGTCCAGCGCGTCGCGTATGCCGCCGTTGGTGCTGCTGATGCGGTTGTAGCCGTCCCAGTTGATGGCCTTCTTGTTCACGCCAGCCGCGGTGGTGGCCGGGCCCCAGTTGCTGAAGTCGGCATGGTTGCCCACTTGAGCGGTGCCGCCGCGGCCGTTGATCCACAGGCTGTAGTTGGTGGCGTGTGCCACCACGGCGAAGAGTGAACCTGCCACTGCCGCTGCCATGCTCACACGTGCGGCCCAACGTTTCCAAGTTGCCATGCCTGTCTCCTCCGTTGTTGTGGCGCGATGATCCGCGCGGCCCGGTTGTCCGGGCAAGGGGAACTTTCCCGGGTGGCGGCTATGCTCCCGGCAGACCCGAACAAGACGGAGACAAACCATCGACACGTCCGCAGCGGCGCCCATGCAAGAGGCGCCGGCTCATCTGGCCGATTCCCGCTACGCCACCTGGCGCCTGCTGGCCACGCTGGCACTGATGACCGTCGGCAGCGCCGGCATGTACGTGGTGGCCGTGCTGCTGCCAGCCGTGCAGGCGGAATTCGGCGTCGCGCGTGCCGATGCGTCGCTGCCCTACACGGCGTTGATGATCGGCTTTGGCATCGGCGGCATCGTCATGGGCCGCCTGGCCGACCGCTACGGCGTGATGGTGCCGCTGCTCATAGGTGCTTGCAGCCTGGGCGTGGGTTTCATCGCCAGCGGCATGAGCAGCAGCATCGGCAGCTTCGCGCTGGCCCAGGGCCTGTTCATCGGCTTGCTGGGCAGCAGCGCCAGCTTCGCGCCGCTGGTGGCGGACACGTCGCTGTGGTTCGTCAAGCGGCGTGGCATTGCGGTGGCGGTGTGTGCCAGCGGCAACTATGTCGCCGGCACCATCTGGCCGCCGGTGGTGCAGCACGCGGTGGCCGCCTTCGGCTGGCGCAGCACCTGCGTCGCGCTGGGTGTGTTCTCTTTTGTCGTGATGGGCGGCCTGGCCTTCTTCATGCGGCCCCGCCCGCCTGCGGCTGTGGCCGCACCGGCCAAGGGGGGTGCGGCAGTGCCGTCCAACCGCCCCTTCGGCATGAGTCTGGCGCAGGCCCAGGGCCTCTTGTGCGTGGCCGGTGTGGCCTGCTGTGTGGCCATGGCCATGCCGCAGGTGCACATCGTGGCCTATTGCAGCGACCTGGGCTATGGCGTGGCGCGTGGCGCGGAAATGCTGAGCCTGATGCTGTTCTGCGGCATCGCCAGCCGGCTGGTCAGCGGTGTCATCTGCGACCGCATCGGCGGCATCGCCACGCTGCTGCTGGGCAGCGTGCTGCAGGGCACCGCGCTGCTGCTGTTCCTGCCTTTTGACGGGCTGGTCAGCCTCTACGTGGTGTCAGCCCTTTTCGGCCTGTTCCAGGGCGGCATCGTGCCCAGCTACGCCATCATCGTGCGCGAACATTTTCCGCCCAAGGAAGCGGGTGCGCGTGTCGGCACGGTGCTGATGTGCACGCTGCTGGGCATGGCACTGGGCGGCTGGATGAGCGGCATGGTCTTTGACCTGACCGGCAGCTACCGGGCGGCCTTCATCAACGGCCTTGCGTGGAACGTGCTCAACATGGCCATCGCGGGCTTCCTGTGGTGGCGCAGCCGCGGCGGTGGGCGCAGGTCCATCCCACCGACGGCATCGGCCGTTGGGCAGAGCTGAGGGATCACGGGCAGGCGCGGTGGCCTGAAAATGCCGCCGCTTCACACCCCGGAACGACGACTTCATGACCCGATGGATCCTTGCGCTGTGCCTGGTCGCGACCTGTGCCACGGCCCAGACAACTGAAGAACTGACCATGACCGCCGTGCCGCTGCAGCCCGGCGAAGTCATCAAGGTCGACGGCACGCTGTCCCACCCCGCCTGGCAGCGTGCACCGGTCTACAAACGCTTTGTCGAGAAGTTCCCCGACACGGGTGCGGTGCCTTCGCAGGAAACGCGTGTGCAGGTGCTCTTCGACAAACAGGCGCTATACGTGGGCATCACCGCGCTGGACACCAAGCCGGAGCAGATCCGCGACCTGGTGGTGCGCCCCGACGGTGTGATCCGCACGCAGGACTTCGTGGTCGTCTACATCGACGCCATCGGCACCCGCAGTTCCGCGCAGTGGTTCCGCGTCAACGCTGCGGGCAGCACGGCCGACGGCCTGAACAGCGCGTCGGATGACAGCGAAGACTTCTCACCCGACTACGACTGGGACGGTGCTGCTGCGCGCAGCGCGGGTGGCTGGACCGCCGTGATGCGCCTGCCCTTCGCGTCGCTGCGTTTCGCCGACGGCAAGCAGGACTGGCGCATCATGGTCGGCCGGCGTTTGCCGCGTGAGCAGTTCCACCTGTTCACGTCGGTGCTGATCCCGCGTGACGCGCCCAGCTTCATCGCCACCCTGCAACCGCTGGCCGGCGTGCAACTGCCCGACAGCCACAACTTCCTGACCCTGCGCCCCGGCGTCACCGTGCGCCACACACAGGACGGCGCCCTGCGCAAAACCGAGACAGAAGCCAGCCTGGACATCAAGTGGCGCCCACGCGCTGAACTGGTGGTGGACGGCACGCTGAACCCCGACTTCTCGCAGGTGGCGCTGGACGTGCCGCCGCTGGCCGGCAATTCACGCTTTGCGCTGTCGCTGCCGGAAAAGCGCCCGTTCTTCTTCGAGTCTTCGGACCTGCTGCGCACACCCACCGACGCCATGTACACCCGCAGCTTCACGCAGCCGCGCGGTGGCCTGCGTGCCACCTGGCGCGGGCTGGAATGGGCGGGCACGGCCTTCGCCATCCGCGACCGCGGTCAGGGCCTGGTGCTGTTGCCCGGCGCCTTTGGCACGGCTGTGGCCGAACAGCCGGCGTCCGACAGCGTGGTGCTGCGCGCCCGCAAGGACACGGGTGAACTGGCCTGGGGAGGGTTGCTGGCCGCACGCCGCTACGAACAGGGCCGCGGTGACAACACCGTGCTGGGACCGGATGTGTCCTTGCAGATCAGCAACCAGTGGCGCATGCGCGGCCAGTGGCTGCATTCACGCACCACGGCCATGGCCGACGCCAACGGCCAACTGCACCAGGGCCCGGCGCAAGACGGCGACCGTCTGCGCTTGCGTGTGATGCGGCAGACGGGCGGCGGTGAGACCAGCTTCGGCATCGACGACATGGGCACGGGCTTCCGCCACGACACCGGCTTCGTCAACCAGGTGGGCGTGCGTCG
>JANOAM010000878.1:0-1937 GCA_031411215.1 Betaproteobacteria bacterium | reverse complement strand
CGGCGTGAAGGCCTACCCCAGCGAAGCCAACATGATCCTGGTGCGCGTGGCCGATTCGAAGCGTGCCTTCGAAGGCATGCGCGAGCGCGGGGTGCTGGTGAAAAACGTCGCTTCGCAGCACCCGTTGCTTGCGAATTGCCTGCGCCTGACGGTCGGTGCGCCGCAAGAAAACGACGCCATGATCGCTGCCTTGAAAGCCAGTCTATGAATCGCACAGCAGATATCCACCGCGACACCAAGGAGACGCAGATCCGCGTCGCGATCGACTTGGACGGCACGGGTACGGCGAGCCTGTCCACCGGCATCGGCTTCTTCGACCACATGCTGGACCAGATCGCCCGCCATGGCCTCATTGACCTGACCATCGACGCCAAGGGCGACCTGCACATTGACGGCCACCACACGGTGGAAGACGTGGGCATCACGCTGGGCATGGCGGTAGCGCAGGCCGTGGGCGACAAGAAGGGCATCACACGCTACGGCCACAGCTACGTGCCGCTGGACGAGGCGCTGTCGCGTGTGGTGGTGGACTTCTCCGGCCGCCCCGGGCTGCACATGGACGTGCCCTTCAAGAGTGGCATGGTCGGCGGCTTCGACACACAGCTGGCCTTCGAGTTCTTCCAGGGTTTTGCCAACCATGCGCTGGTCACGCTGCACATCGACAACCTCAAGGGCGAAAACGCGCACCACCAGTGCGAAACGGTGTTCAAGGCCTTTGCGCGCGCGCTGCGCATGGCGCTGACGCTGGACCCGCGTTCGGCCGGTGTCATCCCTTCGACGAAGGGAACTCTCTAAGCCATGGCCACTGTCGCCGTCGTCGACTACGGCATGGGCAACCTGCGCAGCGTGTCGCAGGCGGTGATGCATGTCGCCGCGGGCACCGGTGTGCAGGTGGTCGTCACGCAGAAGCCGGAAGACGTGTACGCGGCGGAGCGGATCGTGCTGCCCGGCCAGGGTGCCATGCGCGACTGCATGCGTGAGTTGCACGACTCCGGTCTCAAGGACGCCGTGCTCCATGCCGCCGCGAACAAGCCGCTGATGGGCGTCTGCGTGGGCATGCAGATGCTGCTGGACCACAGCGAAGAGCAGGACACGCCGGGCCTGGGCTTGATACCGGGCCGCGTGCAGCGCTTTCGGCTGGAAGGCCGCTTGCAGGACGACGGAAGCCGCTACAAGGTGCCGCAGATGGGCTGGAACCGCGTGTACCAAAGTCCCCACGCACTGTGGCAGGGCGTGGAGGACGGCAGTTGGTACTACTTCGTGCACAGTTACTTCACGGTACCGGCCAACCCGGCGCACAGCGCGGGCGAAACGGACTACGGCGCGCGCTTTACCTGCGCCGTGGCACGGGATAACATTTTTGCCACCCAATTCCACCCCGAGAAAAGCGCCGACCAAGGCTTGGCTCTGTATCGCAACTTCCTGCACTGGAAGCCCTGAGCCGCCTGCACTGTTTGCTTTTCTCGCCCACCCACTTCCTCCAACTGCTCCAGCCGAGCCATGCTGCTGATCCCAGCCATCGACCTCAAGGACGGGCAATGTGTCCGCCTCGAAAAGGGTGACATGAATGTCGCCACGACTTTTGGTGCCGACCCGGCCGCCATGGCGCGCCGCTGGCTGGACGCCGGCGCACGCCGGCTGCACCTGGTGGACTTGAACGGCGCCTTCGCGGGCAAGCCGATCAATGAGTCCGCCATCAAGGCCATCCTGCGCGAAGTCGGTGACGAGATTCCCGTGCAGCTGGGCGGTGGCATCCGTGACCTGGACACCATCGAGCGCTACCTGGACGACGGCCTGAGCTTTGTCATCATCGGCACCGCCGCGGTCAAAAGCCCGGGTTTCCTGAAGGACGCCTGCAGCGCCTTCGGTGGCCACATCATCGTGGGCCTGGACGCCAAGGACGGCAAGGTCGCCACTGACGGCTGGAGCAAGCTGAC
>JANOAM010000877.1:0-9640 GCA_031411215.1 Betaproteobacteria bacterium | reverse complement strand
GGCCTGGCCAGCAGCGCCATCGACCTGAGCGACGGTTTGCTGGGTGACCTGGGTCATGTGCTGCGCCGATCGCAGGTGGGTGCGCTGCTGCAGGCGGACAGCCTGCCGCGCAGCAGCGTGCTGTCAGCCCAGCCCGTGGCCCTGCAACGCCTCTGCACGCTGGCGGGTGGTGATGACTACGAACTGCTGTTCACCGCACCGGCCGCCCGCCATGACGTTGTGCTGGCGGCTGGCCGCCAGGTCGGTGTTGCTGTGACCCGCTGTGGCCAGATCACCGAGTCGCCGGGCCTGCGCATCGTGGACGGTGTGGGCGAGGAGCTGGACGCCCAGGCCTGGCGCGGCTTTGACCATTTCGCCTGAGTCCGCCGTGGCCGCTATCCGTTCCACAGCACGCCCGAGCACCGGCTTCCTGCTGCGCCACCCCGCGCACTGGGTGGCCCTGGGCTTCGGTAGCGGCCTGGCGCCCAGGGCGCCGGGCACCGTCGGCACGCTGTGGGCCTGGGCGACGTTCCTGGTGCTGAGCACCTGGCTGAGCAGCGCCGCTTGGGGCTGGGCCATCGCTGCGTCGCTGCCGCTGGGCATCTGGGCTTGCACCCATACCGCACGCGCCATGGGTGTGGCCGACCCGGGCGCGATCGTGTGGGACGAGGTCGTCGCATTCTGGCTGGTGCTGTGGGTGCTGATGCCGACCGGGTTCCTGGTGCAGGCCCTGGCCTTCGGCTTGTTCCGCTACTTCGACGCGGCCAAGCCTGGCCCGGTGGGTTGGGCCGACCGGCGCTTCAAGCTGCGACCTGGCGAAGCCATAGGCTGGCGGCAGGGCTTCGGCATCCTCTTTGACGATCTGGTGGCGGCGCTGTGCACGCTGCTGGTCCTGGCGCTGGGCTCAAGGCTGTGGAACTTCTGAGTTATGCCGACGCAGTGGCTGCGCTGGCCGCTGCGCTGCGTGGTCGTGGCTGGCACCTGGCCACGGCGGAAAGCTGCACGGGTGGTCTGATCGCGGCGGCCTGCACGGCCATGGCCGGGTCCAGCGACTGGTTCGATCGTGGGTTTGTCACCTACAGCAACGAGGCCAAGGCCGAGATGCTGGGTGTGGATGCCGCGTTGATCCAGCGTGTGGGTGCCGTCAGCGAAGAGGTGGCCCGTGCCATGGTGACCGGTGCGCTGGTGCATTCGTGTGCCGACGTGGCCGTGGCCGTCACCGGCATTGCCGGCCCAGGCGGTGCGGTGCCCGGCAAGCCCGTGGGCACCGTGTGGCTGGCCTGGGGTACGGCGCAGCAGGTGCATGCGGTTCGCCTGCAGCTGGACGGTGACCGGGACGCTGTGCGCGGCAGTACCGTGGCGGCCGCGTTGCAGCGCCTGCTTGAACTGACTGAACCGGCGGGTGCATGAACGTCCTGCTCACCGGCAGCTTCGACGAGGGCGAGCGCGACCAGTGGCTGCAAGCCCTGTCCGCCGCCATGCCGGAAGCGGCCTGGCTGGACCTGACGCAAGCGCAGGCCCAACCACAAGCGGTGCAAGCCGCGGTGGTGGCCAACCCGCCGCCTGGCAGCCTGCAAGGCCTGCCCAACTTGCGCTTGATCCAGAGCCTGTGGGCCGGTGTGGACCGCCTGCTGCAAGACCGAACGCTGCCTGCCGGTATCGCCATCGCACGCATGGTGGACCCGGCCATGAACGCGGCCATGGCCGAAACGGCACTGTGGGCCGTGCTGTCCCTGCACCGCGGGTTTTTCGCCTACCAGCGCCGCCAGCGTGAAGGTGTCTGGCAGCCGCATGCGCAGCGCCGTGCTGATGAAGTGCGTGTGCTGGTGCTGGGCCAGGGGCAGATGGGCCGCACGGCCGCCGCGCGCATCGCGCAGCAGGGCTACCCGGTGACGGGCTGGCGCCGCGACGGAGCAGCTCTGCCACCGCTGCTGGCGCGCAGCGACATCGTCGTCAACCTGCTGCCGCTGACGGCCGACACACGTGGCCTGCTGAAGGCGTCGTTTTTCGCCGCGCTGCCACCCAAGGCCGGGATCGTGAACCTGGCGCGTGGTGCGCATGTGGTGGACGCCGACCTGCTGGCGGCCTTGGACAGCGGGCACTTGCGCCACGCCGTGCTGGACGTTTTCCACACCGAACCGCTGCCGGCCGACCACCCTTACTGGCAGCACCCGCGTGTCACCGTTTTGCCGCACGCCGCAGCGGCCACCGATGCCCGCAGCGCGGCAGAGGTGGCCGTGGCCAACCTGCGCGCGGCGCGGGACGGCCTGCCGCTGCAGCACCTGGTGGACACCGGGCGCGGTTACTGACTCAAAGCCCTGAAGCCCAAAGCATGTCCACGGAGCCCCGTGACGACGCCATCGATGCTGCACGGGTCTTCACCACGGCGCTGGTGGTGTTGCACCACACGTCCATCACCTATGGCGGCAGCGGCGGCTGGTTCTACCGCGAAGTGCCGACCAGCGGCGCGTGGTCGTCGTTGCTGCTGACCTTCTTCTGCGCAGTGAACCAGGCCTGGTTCATGGGTTTCTTCTTCCTGCTGGCCGGCTACTACACGACGCCGTCCTTGCTGGCCAAGGGTGCATGGCCCTTCCTGAGCGGGCGTTTGCTGCGGCTGGGCCTGCCTTTGCTGTTGTTCGGCTTTGTGCTGGGGCCGGCAACGATCGCGCTGGCGCGCATGTCTCAGGGCAAGCCCTTCCTGGAGACGCTGCTGGCGCTGTGGAGCCGCGGTGAGTTCGAGAAGGGCCCGATGTGGTTCGCCTGGTCCCTGCTGTTGCTGGCGCTGTTGACGCTGCCCTTCAAGCGCTGGCTGGGTGTCGTGCGACCGATGCCCACCGACCTTGTGCTGCTGTGTGCGGCGCTGTTCATCGGCGCAGTGGCGCTGGCCCTGCGCCAGTGGTGGCCGGTGGGCACGGAGGCCTGGGGCATCCAGTGGGGCTATGCCGCCAGCTATGTCGTGCTGTACATCGCAGGACTGCTGGCTGCGCCCGGGCGCTGGCTGCAGGTCTGGCCGGATGCGTCGGTGCAGCGCTGGCGTCTGGTGGCGCGCTGGACCTTGCCCGTGCTGCCACTGGTGGCGCTGCTGGGCCCGCGCCTGTTCGGCTGGCAGGGCCGTGCAGAGGGTGGTCTGAGTGTGCTGTCCGCCGTCTATGCCTGGTGGGAACCTTTTCTGGCCTGGGGCCTGATCCTGCGGCTGCTGCAGCGTTGCCGGCAGCGATCTGCGGTGCTGGGTCCACTGGGGCGGGAGATGGCGCGGCGGGCCTTCGCAGTCTTCGTGATCCACCCGCCGGTGGTGGTGGCGGTGTCGCTGGCCTGGCGCGCCGTAGCCGCGCCCGCCTTGCTGAAGTTTGCGTTGACGGGGGCGGTGAGCCTGCTGCTGTGCTACTTGCTGGCTGGGCTGGCACTGCGCCTGCCGGGCTTGAAACGCATCCTCTGAAGCGGGTGGCGCCTCAGGCGCTCAGCGCCAGCCTCGTGCGGCTCTTTGCGCTGCCCTTGGTGCCCCCCGGCAGGCTGACCTGCAACATGCTGAGCACCCAGCGCCGCAGCGCTTCCCAGGGCTCGTACGGCCAGTCCGGGTGCTTCAGGCCCTTGGCGATGCCGTCCACCACGGCGGCGGCGTCCAGCAGGTGCGCCACCTGGTGGTCGGCCAGGAGCGGCAGCACGCGTTCCAGCAACTTTTCCTTGGCACCCCAGACACGCGCGTCCTTCAGCGCCATGGGCAGCGGCTTGCCGGCCAGCAATGCGGCATGGGCGCGGGCCAGGGCGCGCACGTCCTCGGCCAGCGTCCAGTGCACCATGACGGGCGCCTCACCTTCGGCCTGCAGGCCGTCCAGCATGCGCAGTGCGCGGGTGGTCTGGCCAGTCCAGATGGCCTCGGCCAACTTGGCCACGTCATAACGCGCGACATTGAGGACTGCGGACTCGACCTGGTCAAACGTCAATTCACCGGCCGGGTGCAACAGGGCCAGCTTCTGCAGTTCCTGGTGCGCGGCCAGCAGGTTGCCTTCCACGCGGTCGGCGAAGAAGGCCAGCGTGCGTTCACCTTCTTCACCTGAACGCACCTTCTGCTGCTGCCGTGCCAGGCGTTGCGCCAGCCAGGCGGGCAGGGCGTGGCGCGCCAGCGTCTCCACGCGCACGGTGACGCCGTGCTGGTCCAGCGCGGCGAACCAGGCGGCCTTGGCCTGCTGGAAGTCCAGCTTGGGCAAGGTGACCAAGGTCAGCACGTCGTCATTGAGCTGCGCACAGTAACGCTGCAACGCTTCGGAACCTTCCTTGCCGGGTTTGCCGCCGGGGATGCGGATCTCGATCAGCTGCCGCTCCGCAAACAGACTCATGGCCTGGGCCGCGCCCAGCACTGCGCTCCAATCGAAGTGCGCACCGCTGACGGTGAAAACTTGGCGTTCGGTGAAGCCGGCCTGGCGCGCGGCGCCGCGGATGGTGTCGCCGGCTTCCTGGGCCAGCAGCGGCTCGTCGCCGTGGACGGTGTACAGCGGGCGCAGGCCCCGTGCCAGCGCGGTGTCGAGTTGGTCGGAGCGCAGCTGCATGGTCAGACCACCACCGCCGCCAGACGGCGCAGCACTTGCGCCACCACGTCGGCCTGCATCTCGCGGAACAGTTCGGCTTCTTCCAACTGCTTGGCCAGCGCGGCGGTTTCGCTGTAGCTCAGGTCGCGCGAGAGCAGCAGCTCGGCACGCGGAATCAGCTCACGCCCACCCGGCGTGCGGGCACGGAAGTTGAACTTCAGGCGCAGCGTCAGTTCACGCACCTGCGCGGCAGCCGTGCTGGCCACCACACTCTTTTCACGCACGTCGTCCAGCGACTGCAGGATGACATCGGCCTTGTCGGGCGAGTCCAGCACCTTCACCTGCAGCAGCAGCTGGCGCTTGAGTTCTTCTTCAAGCAGGGAGCGTTTGGGGAAGCCCGTCAGCGCAATGCTGCCGAACAGCAGCCGCGCCGGCTGGCGCAACTGGAAGCCGCAGCCGGCGAATGCCCAGGCGCCAGCCGCAGCACCCGCCAGCGTGAACAAGCTGCGCCGGTCAGACGACCACATTGACCAGGCGGCCCGGCACCACCACTACCTTCTTGGCGGCCTTGCCTTCGCTGAACTTGGCGAACTCGGGTGAGGCCAAGGCGGCGGCTTCGATGGTGGCGCGGTCCGCACCTGCGGCCACGCGGATGCTGCCGCGCAGCTTGCCGCTGACCTGCAGCACGAGTTCAATCTCGTCCTGCACCAGCGCGTCTTCGTCCACCGTGGGCCAGGGCGTGTCGATCAACGCACCGATGCGTGTCTCGTAGCCCATGTCGGCCCACAGGCCAAACGCGATGTGCGGCGCCACCGGGTACAGCGAGCGCAGCAGGATGCCGAAGGCCTCTCGCAGCACGGCCGCGTCCGCCGGGCTGTCGCCCAGCTTGGCGTCGTCGATGGCATTGAGCATCTTCATGGCGCCGGAGACCACGGTGTTGTATTGCATGCGTTCGTAGTCATGCGTCACCTGCCGCAGCAGCAGGTGCATGTCGCGGCGCAGCGCGGCAGCGGCTGCGGAGGCACCGTCGAAGCCGGTCGCCGCGGTGGACAGCCGGCCTTGTGCGCGTGCACCACTGGCCCACAGGCGGCGCAGGTAGCGGTAGACACCTTCGGCGCCGCTGTCGGACCAGGCCGCGCTCTGGTCGGGCGGGCCGGCGAACATGGTGAAGACACGGGCGGTGTCGGCACCGAACTTGGCGATGATGTCCTTGGGCTCGACGACGTTGTTCTTGCTCTTGGACATCTTCTCGATGCCACCCAGTTTGACGGGCAGGCCGTCACTCTTGGCGGTGGCGCCGGTGGGGTGGCCCTTGTCGTCGTAGGCCACGTCCACTTCGCTGGGATAGAACCAGCGCTTCTTGCCGTCGGCCTTTCCTTCGGTTTCGTCGCGGTAGAAGCTTTCGTTGAGCAGCATGCCCTGCGTGAAGAGCTTGGTGAAGGGCTCGCTGAAGTCCACCAGGCCGATGTCGCGCATGGCCTTGGTCCAGAAGCGTGCGTACAGCAGGTGCAATACGGCGTGTTCGATGCCGCCGATGTACTGGTCCATAGCCATCCAGTACTTGTGGCGCTCGTCCACCATGGCCTCGTCACTGCCGGGGCAGCAGTAGCGCATGTAGTACCAGGCGCTGTCGACGAAGGTGTCCATGGTGTCGGTTTCCCGCCGCGCGGGCTTGCCACACTGCGGGCAGCCGACGTTCAGGAAGGCCGCGCACTTGTTCAGCGGGTTGCCGCTGCCGTCCGGCACCAGGTCTTCGGGCAGCAGGACGGGCAGGTCCCTTTCCGGGACCGGCACGGAACCGCACGCATCGCAATGGATGATGGGGATGGGCGTGCCCCAGTAGCGCTGTCGGCTGACGCCCCAGTCGCGCAGGCGCCAGGTGGTTTTTTTCTCGCCCAGGCCCTTGGCGTGCAGCGCGTCGGCAATGGCGGTGACGGCCTTCTTGTAGGGCAGGCCGCTGAAGTTGTCGCTGTTGACCGTGACACCACGGTCCTTGTCGGCGTACCAGTCCTGCCAGTGGTCGTAGGTGAAGTGCGGTTCATCGTCCACATGCACGACCTGCAGGACGGGAATGCCGTACTTCTTGGCAAAGGCAAAGTCGCGTTCGTCGTGTCCCGGCACACCCATCACGGCGCCGTCGCCATAGCCGATGAGCACGTAGTTGCCCACCCACACCGGCACGTCTTCTTCGGTCAAGGGGTGCTTCACGGTCAGGCCCAGCGGCATGCCGACCTTGTCCTTCAGCGCCATCTCGGCTTCGGTGGTGCCGCCTTTCTTGCACTCTTCGACGAACGTGGCCAGTGCTGGGTTGCCCTGGGCCGCCAAGGTGGCCAGTGGGTGTTCCGGCGCCACGGCGCAGAAGGTGACGCCCATGATGGTGTCGGCGCGTGTGGTGAAGACGTGCAGCCTGCCGTCTTGCACCAGCTTGCCGTCGGCGCCGCGGATGCCGTGCGGGAAGGCGAAACGCACGCCTTCGCTCTTGCCTATCCAGTGTTCCTGCATCAGGCGCACCCGTTCGGGCCAGCCTTCCAGGTAGTGCGGGTGGGTGCTGTCGTTGACACCGGCCAGCAACTCGTCGGCGTACTGCGTGATGGCCAGGTAGTAGCCGGGGATCTCGCGCTTTTCAACCGGGGCGCCGCTGCGCCAGCCCTTGCCGTCCACCACCTGCTCGTTGGCCAGCACGGTCTGGTCGATGGGGTCCCAGTTGACGATCTGCGTCTTCTTGTAGGCGATGCCCTTTTCCAGCATCTTCAGGAAGAACCACTGGTTCCACTTGTAGTAGCTGGGGTCGCAGGTGGCGAGCTCGCGGCTCCAGTCGAAGGCCAGGCCCAGCGGCTTCATCTGGCTCTTCATGTCCGCGATGTTGCTGCGGGTCCATTGCGCCGGCGGCACGTTGTTGTCCATGGCCGCGTTTTCGGCCGGCAGGCCGAAGGCGTCCCAGCCCATGGGCATCAACACGTTCATGCCCTTCATGCGCAGGTAGCGCGCCATCATGTCGTTGATGGTGTAGTTGCGCACATGGCCCATGTGCAGCTTGCCGCTGGGGTAGGGCAGCATGCTGCAGGCGTAGAACTTGGGGCGTGACGTGTCTTCAGTGACACGGGCGGCGCCGCTCTGTTCCCAGTGCAGTTGGGCGGCTGCTTCGACCTCGGCGGGGACGTATTTCTCGTTCATCCACCGATTGTAGGGAGCAGACGTAGGAAGGGCCGCCCCGTTGCAACGGTGGCGGCCCTCATCAGGCACTTCAGTCGTCGGCCATAGGCCGAACGGTGGATTCCGCGGCTTACCGGTCCTTGCGCACCGACGTGACCGGCGCGTTGACGTCACCCAGCACAAACACCGTGTACACGCCGCCGCCCGGCACGGGCAGCGCCGTCTGCAGGGATATCGGCGCGGTGCTGAGCGGCGAATTCACTTCCAGGCGCATGTTGGTGTTGCCCGTCACCGTCTTGTAGATGCTGGCGGTGCCCGGTGTGACGTTGGATGCGGCGAGCACGAAGTCGATGGACATTTGCAGGCCGGCGTTGCCACCGGACAGGCCGTTGAGCAGGCGCATCTTCACGTTGCTGGTGACCGTGGGTGCGTGGTTGTCGTCACCCAGCATGCGGGCCGTGGAAGCTGCCGTGGTGCCGGTGATGATCAGCGTGTTGTCGCTGCCGGCCACCAGGGTGATGGGCGGCACGGCGGCGGCGGTGCCAGCCACCGTGACGGCCCAGGTCGCCGAGCCAGAAGGCACGGTGACGTAGCTGCCATTGGGCTGGACGGCGCCGGCTTCCACCACCGTGCTGCCGGCGTTGGCCGTGACCAGGGCCGAGGGCACGCCCGACACCACACGCACGCGGGCATTGGTGTTGGGAGTGGCCGAGAAGGCCGCGCGCTGGGCGATGACGCCGCCGTCCACCAAGCCGCCGCCGACGGTGGGTGCCAGCAGCAGGGTCGTCAGGCCGGCGTCGGCCAGGGTCACGCTGGGCATGTTCAGGCGCACGTCGGCCTGGTTGCCGCTGGCGGTGACGACCACCCGGTAGTTGCCCGGCGTGAACGACAGGTAGGCCGTGATCTGCGAAGTGCCGGAGCCACTCATGATGAAGTACGGCGTCGTACCGGCGGTCAGGCTGGCGCCGACGGCGAGGACGTAGACATCCAGCGCACCGGCGTCGGTCGCGACGTTGAAAACGCGGAAGTTGGAGCTGCCGGCGGCGGGCGCGGTGTCGTTTTCCGCCAGCCAGGCGGTGCGCAGCGTGCCGTTGCTTTCATAAACCAGCAGCGAGTAGGACTGGTCCTTGGCCACCGTGGGCGCCGTGGTGACCAGCGCGGTCTGGGTGCCGGCGTCCGTCACCTGCAGGCTGTTGTTGCCCGAGCCCACACCGGTGTAGGTGCTGGCGCCATTGGCTGGCGTGGCGCTGATCTGCTTCGTTCCTGCGACCAGCAGGTCCAGTGAGGCATGCGACCGCGTCAGGTTGAGCATGCGCACATTGCCATTGCCGCTGTCGCTGCCACCGCTGCCGCAAGCGGCCAGCACCATTGCGCCTGCCACAGACAGGGCCCACCACATTCTTCGCGTCAAGTTCACTTCAGGTATCCCATGGTTGAGCCGGGCAACAGGCCCGACTTGGATGCTCGATCGGGGCCAGCGGAGCCGCGGAAGGCGCGAAGCCTAGCGCAGTTCCATTGCTGGCTGTCTCCCCCGTGTGGTCTTTTGTGAAGCGCTGGCTCACAAGGTTCCCTGGTCACCGCGGGGTTTCGGTGACAAAACCGATTCTGGACAGGCCGGCGTCCTGCACCCAGCCGATGAGTTCGGCCACGCGCCCATAGGGCACGCGGCTGTCGGCGCGGAGCTGGACTTCGGTCTGCGGGTCGCGTCGCGCGGCGTCGCGCACACGCGTGGCTATGAGGCTGCGCGCCTGGTCGGCGGGCAAGGGCTGGTCGCCCAGGTAGAGGCGGCCATCGCTGTCAATGGCCAGGGCCACGAAGGCTGGTGCGTCGCTGCTGGCGGCGGCGTCCGACTTGGGCAGGTCCAGCTTCAGGCTGCTGGTCAAGAGCGGCGCGGTGATGATGAAGATCACCAGCAGCACCAGCATCACGTCGATCAGCGGCGTCATGTTGATCTCGCTCATGGGCTGCGAGCCGGGTTTGCTTTC
>JANOAM010000876.1:0-5767 GCA_031411215.1 Betaproteobacteria bacterium | reverse complement strand
GCCGGTGAGCATGGCCATCTGGCGCACGATCTTCTCGTGCCACAACCAGCGCAGCCCAGCCATCACCTCGGCACCCAGGTGCCGCGGACTGGTGGCCGGGCTGTGCTGGTTGTGGCGCGAGAAGATCGTGCGCCAGATGGCCATGCTCACGGGCGTCATGAACTTCGTCGAAGCGTCCGTGCCCTTGCTCTTGATCGTGATGGCGCAGCAGATGGGCGCCAGCGCGGTGGAGATCGGCCTGATCTTCAGCGCGGGCGGCGTGGGTGGTGTGCTGGGTGCTCTGGTGGGTGGCCGCATCCAGCGCTACTTCAGCTTCGGGCAGGTGATAGGCGGCGTGGTGCTGTTGCAGGCCCTGTTGTTCCCGCTGTATGCCGCCAGCCCGTCGCCGTTGTGGCTGGGTGTGGTCTACGGGCTGATCGAGTTCCTGGGGCCGGTCTACAACGTGGTGCAGTTCAGCCACCGCATTGCGCTCATTCCGCAGGGGCTGGAAGGGCGGGTCAACGCGGGCTACCGTTTCATCGCGCATGCGCTGAATCCGGTGGGCGCGGCCTTGTGCGGCGTGCTGATTGAACGTGTGGGGGCTGGCCACACGCTGGCCTTCTTCGCCTGCGTCTTTGGTCTGCTGGCGGCCACGGCGCTGTCGTCCCGCACCATCCGGCACGAGCCCACGTTGGCGGGCACTTGAGCGCGCGGGCCGGCTAGCCGCCGGGGCAGGGTTCGCCCGGCACTTTGGCCCTGGGCGCGCCGCCCGGGGGCGCGGGGCACAATCCAAGCCTCCCATG
The DNA here is from genome assembly GCA_031411215.1 of Betaproteobacteria bacterium. Classification (GTDB taxonomy): domain Bacteria; phylum Pseudomonadota; class Gammaproteobacteria; order Burkholderiales; family Burkholderiaceae_C; genus Rubrivivax. Next base: position 4,985 of record JANOAM010000876.1, on the reverse strand, counting down.
CTGCGACACACGCGCCTTCCCGTTCTGCTGGTGGCTCTGCTGAGCCTGGGTGCTTGCGCCCTGCGGGCGGTGGATGTGAAGCCCTCACCCGCCAACCCGGCTGACTTTGCCACCTGGGGATGCGACCGCATCCACGATGAACAGGACGCGGTGCAGCAGCGTGCAGCCGACCTGGCCTACACGGTGGACGAACGCGCGGGCAACAACATCCTGGCGCTGGGTGTGGGCGTGGCCGTGTTCTGGCCTGCGCTGCTGGCCATGCGGCCGGCGGGCCTGGAAGCCGAAGAGCTGTCGCGCCTGCTGGGCCGTTTTGAAGCGCTGGTGGCGGCCGAACGCCGCCAGGCCTGCCCGCCCGCGGCGTCTGAACTGTCCGCGTCCCGCGCTGCCACGCTGCCGGTGGCGCAGGGCGACCGCCTGGTCTACGAAGACCGCCAGGACGCGCGCAAGCCGTCGGCGGAATGGGTGCTGCGCCTGCGCGTGCTGCGCCGCAACGAGTTCGAATACAGCCTGGAAACGGGGGTGGGTGCGGGCGGCCTCTGGCGGCAGGACCGCGCCGGCAATGTGCTGTCTTCGCCCAGCGGCGCGCTGCAGTGGCCACACCTGCTGCGTGGCAGTCTGAACCTGGGCGACATCACGGCAGGCGAACTGCTGGTGACGGGCGACCCGCTGGCCCGCGCGCGGCTGCGTGGACAGGTGGTGGCGGTGGGGCCGCAGATGATCGCGGGCCGCCGTTTTGACGCGGCGGTGGTGGAAATTTTTGGCGACGCGCCACGCGGCGATTCCTTCACACGGGTTGACGGCGCCATCGTGGTCGACCGCGAAAGTGGCGTGCTGCTGCGCCTGGATCTGCGCAGCGCCGCGCCCAACTTCATGCTGCAGCGGCGGCTGATGCGGGTGGAGCCGGGGCCGCCCTGAGAGGTCCTGAGCCACCTTGAGGCCAGTCCTGAAGCCCGCCGCCTGCCCGCCGGTGGAACACCTTTCTTTACCCCACCCGCACAGCCCCGATACGGTGGCCCGACACCATGGGCACCATCGCAACACCGAACGGAACCCCCAGATGAACCGCCTCACCAACCCCTTTCGCCTGACCCTGGCCACCTCCGTGGTGGCCCTGGCAGGTCTGGTCTCTCAGACCGCCTTCGCGGCACCGCCGGATGGCCCCATGGGTGGCCCTGGCATGCACCACGGCATGGCCGGTGGTGGCATGCACGGTGGCATGGCCATGGACGGCCGCCACATGGGCCGCATGCTGGACGCCGACAACGCCACGCCGGACCAGCGCAGCCAGATCAAGACCATCATGGACTCCGCCCACAAGGACTTGGCCGCAACGCGCGAAAACGGCCGCAAGCTGCATGAACAGAGCCAGTCGCTGTTCACCCAGCCGAACATCGACGCCCGTGCCGCGGAAACCCTGCGCCAGCAGATGCTGGCCCAGCACGACGCCGCCAGCAAGCGCATGCTGCAGGCCATGCTGGACGCCAGCAAGGTGCTGACGCCCGAGCAGCGCAAGACACTGGCCGACAAGATGGCCCAGCGCCGCGGCATGATGGAGCGCCACCGCGCCGAGCGCCGCCAGCTGGACACGCCGGCGCCCAAGTAAGGTCGCGGCTATCCTCCTTCCCTGTTTCCTCGGTCGGCCCGCCTGAGCAGGGCACGGGCCCTTGGCCCCGGAGCCGCAAGGCACCGGGGCAATTTGCTGACAGAGCCTTCACCGTGACCAGTCAACTGCTGCTGATCGACGACGACCTGCGCCTCACCGACATGGTGGGCGGTTACCTGCGCCACAACGGCTTCGATGTCGACACTGCCGGCTCGCTGGCCGCTGGCCGCGACCGCCTCAAGCAGGGCAACTACGACGCGCTGCTGCTGGACCTGATGCTGCCCGACGGTGACGGCCTGGACTTCACGCGTGAACTGCGTTCGCAGGCCCGCACACGCCGCCTGCCTCTCTTGATGCTGACCGCACGTGGCGAGCCCATGGACCGCATCGTGGGCCTGGAGATGGGCGCCGACGACTACCTGCCCAAGCCCTTCGAACCGCGCGAACTGCTGGCCCGCGTGAAGGCGCTGCTGCGCCGTGCCGCGCCCGAGCCTGGCGACGACGAGGTGCTCACCTTCGGCCGCCTGGAAGTGGACCTGGGCGCACGTGTGGCGCGGCTGGAGGGCCAGCCCTGCGACCTCACCAGCCACCAGTTCGAACTGCTGACCGTGCTGGCCAGGAACCCCGGCCGTGTGCTGTCGCGCGACCAGATCATGGACGCGCTGAAGGGCCACCCGCTGGAAGCGTTTGACCGCAGCATCGACGTGCACATCTCGCGCATCCGCGCCGTCATCGAGGAAGACGCCAAGGCGCCCAAACGTGTGCTGACGGTGCGCGGCGCGGGTTATGTCTTCGCCAAGAAGCAGGACGCGGAATGACGACCCCCAGGCTTGCTTCGCGCGCCACCCCCCGAGGGGGCTCGGCCCGGGCAGGGCAACCCTTCCCGGGCCGGTCTTGACCTTGTCCATGCGCTCGCTCTACCTGCGCATCTACCTCACCGTCCTGGCCGCGCTGGCCGCCTTTGCGCTGGCTTCGGGCTGGCTGGTGCAGCGCCACATGGAAGAGCAGCGGGTGCGTGTGGAAGGCTCCGTGCGCGACCGCGCCGAAGCCTGGGGCGACCTGTTGCAGAAGTCGCTGCCGCCGCCGGAAGCCAGCCCTGCTGAACAGACTGCGGCACTGCGCGACTGGTCGCAGCGCCTGCGCATGCCCATGGCGCTGGACGACGACAAGGGCCGGCGCATAGGCGCGTCGGACTCCTTCCTGCGCCGCGAGTCCGAAACGCCCGACATGAGCGAGCGTGCCCGGCCCATCCGTTTTGACGACGGCCGCACCTTGTGGCTGGCACGTTTGAACCCGATGCGCATGGGGCCGGGCGGCCTGCGCGGGCAGCCGCCGGGTGGCACGCCCTGGTTCCCCATGATGCCGCGCGGCTGGCCTGACGGCCTGGGCCTGGCGCTGCTGCTGGTGGTGCTGTTCATGGCCGTGGCCGGCGGCGCCTACCCGGTGGTGCGGCGGCTGACACGCCGGCTGGAAGCGCTGAAGCAGGGCGTGGAAGCTTTTGGTGCCGGCGCCTTGCACCACCGCGTGGCTGAAGACGGCCGCGACGAGATTGCCGCGGTCGGCGCCAGCTTCAACCGCGCGGCCGGCCGCATTGAAGTGCTGCTGCGTTCGCACCAGAGCCTGCTGGCCAACGCCAGCCATGAACTGCGCAGCCCGCTGGCACGCCTGAAGATGGCCGTGGCCATGCTGGAGGACGCGGGTCCGGCCCAGCGCACGGCGCTGCGCAAGGAAGTCGACACCAACATCGCGGAGCTGGATGCGCTGGTGGAAGAGGTGCTGCTGGCCAGCCGGCTGGACAACGTGCAGGGTGGCGCGGCCGGCATGGACCTGACGCAGCCGGTGGCCCTGTTGGCGGTGGCGGCGGAAGAATCGTCACGCACCGGCGCGACCGTGTCGGGCCAGGACCTGCTGGTGCAGGGCGACGAACGCCTGCTGCGCCGCGCCGTGCGCAACCTGCTGGAAAACGCGCAGCGCTATGGCGGTGGCGAGGTGACCGTGCATGTTTCCGCCAACCCGGCCGGCAGCCTCACCGGCGCCACCGTGCGCGTCTGCGACCACGGCCCCGGCGTGCCCGAGACCTACCGCGAACGCATCTTCGAACCTTTTTTCCGCCAGCCCGGCCATGCAGAACGCGAAGGTGGTGTCGGCCTGGGCCTGGCCCTGGTGCGCCAGATCGCGCAGCGCCATGGTGGCGACGTGCGCTGCGAGCCGCACGAAGGCGGCGGCAGCTGCTTCGTGATCAGCCTGCCGTCTGCAACTTCTGCCGCAGCACCCAGGCCAGGTACGCGATAAGCAGCAGCGCGGCCAGCGTCAGCCCGGTGGTGCTGGCCATCCAGAAGCCTGTCGCACCCAGCAAAGGCTGCGGTGTGAAGCCGCTCAGGTTGAAGGCCAGCACGTAGCCACCGCCCAGGCCCACGCCCCACAGCGCGCCCACGTAGATCAGCATGGGCACGGTGGTGATCTTGTAGGCGCGCAGCACGAAGGCCGCGATGATCTGACCGGCATCCGCGATGTGGAACAGCACCAGCCAGGCGATCAGCGGCATGGCGGCGGCAAACACCGCCTCGTTGCCGGTGTACAGGTGCAGCACGGCCGGCCGCAGCGCCAGCACCACCGAGCCCAGCACGGCTGCGATCCCGCAGCCCGCAATGAGCCCGTGCACACCCACACGCGCCGCGTCCCGCGCCTGCCCGGCGCCTATGTGCTGCGCCACCAGCGTGCTGGTGGCATTGCCCACGGCCAGCGGCAGCATGAACATCAGCGAGATGAGGTTGGCGGCAATCTGGTGCCCGGCCACCGGCGTGGTGCCGATGCGTGCAATGAAAAAGGCCATGAAGGCAAAGCCCGTCACCTCCACCAGGATGGACGCACCCAGCGGCACGCCCAGCTTCAACTGCTGCACCAGGGCCGCACGTTGCGGCCGGTCCAGGCCGCGGCCCCACAGCGCGAAGGGCTTGTAGAACGGGTCGCGCTTCAGCATCACAAAGGCGGCGATCACCTGCGCCCACATCGCGCAGGCCGTGGCCACGGCACATCCCTGCACGCCCATCGCCGGGACGCCCAGCGCCGGCAAGCCGAACACCAAGGCGCTGGACAGCGGCACCTTGACCAGCAACGCCGACACCTGGATGAACATCACCGCCTTGGGCCGTGACACGGCGGTGTTGAAGCCACGGTAGACGGTGAACAGCATGGACGCCGGCAGCGAAAACGCCAACACGAACAGGTAGCCGCGGATCTTGGCTTCGACCTCCGGCTGCACCTGCGCCAGTGCCAGGAAGGGCGCGGGGAAGACCAGCACGGCGCTGCCCAGCACGGCCAGCGCCAGCGACACCCACAGCGCCTGGTGCACCTGCCGCCCGGCATCTTCAAATCGCCTGGC
>JANOAM010000875.1:0-6034 GCA_031411215.1 Betaproteobacteria bacterium | reverse complement strand
GTGCTGGCCGGCCTGCTGTGGGCCTGGCTCGGCATGCGTGCGCGCATCTGGCAGCCGGCGCAGACGCACGCGCGGCTGGTCGAGCTGCAATCGCGCATCCGCCCGCACTTCCTCTTCAACGCACTCAACACCGCGCTGGCTCTGGTGCGCGTGGAGCCCGCCAAGGCGGAATCGGTGCTGGAGGACTTGGCCGAACTGTTCCGCACCGCGCTGGCGGAAACCGGCGCCAGTGTGTCGCTGGCCGAAGAGATCGACCTGGCACGGCGCTACCTCGCCATCGAGGAAGTGCGTTTCGGCGCCCGACTGCGTGTGCACTGGGACATAGACGCCCAGGTGCACAGCGCACGCGTGCCGCCGCTGGTGCTGCAGCCGCTGGTGGAAAACGCCGTGCGCCACGGCATCGAACCCGCTCAGGCTGGCGGCCAGGTGCGTGTGCGTGCACGGCGGCAAGCAGGCCTGGTCGTCGTCCGTGTGAGCAACACCCTGGGTGACGAGCCCGGCAACCCGGGCCACGGCATGGCCCTGGCCAACGTGCGCGAGCGCCTGCGCCTGCTGCACGACCTGGCCTCGCAATGCGACGTGTGGCGCGACAGCAGCGAGGGCCACGAGTGGTTCCACGCGCAGATCACGCTGCCGGCCGGCTGATGAAAGCGCAACGATGAGGGTGCTGATCGTTGATGACGAAGCCCTGGCTCGGCTGCGCCTGCGCACCCTGCTGGACGGCATCACCGAGCCCGCCACGACCATCGTCGGCGAAGCGGGCGATGCCGACGCGGCCCTGCTGGCCCTGAACCAGACCCCCGCCGACCTGGTGCTGCTGGACATTGCCATGCCCGGCCGCGACGGCCTGAAGCTGGCGCAGGCGCTGAAAGCTTTGCCCAGCCCGCCCGCGGTGGTTTTCGTCACCGCACATGCCCAGCACGCATTGGCCGCTTTTGAGGTGGAAGCCGCCGACTACCTGACAAAACCCGTGCGCCGCGAACGCCTGCAGGCCGCGCTGGAGCGGGTGGCGGCACGCCTGCTGGCCATGCCCGCCCCAGCGGCCGGCGCGGAGCCCGTGCTGGTGGTCAGCGACCGCGGCCGTGTGCTGCGCCTGCCCGTGCGCGAGGTGCTGTACCTGAAGGCCGAGCAGAAGTACGTGACGCTGCGCACCGCGCAGCACACGCATGTGCTGGACGACGCCCTGACCGACCTGGAACTGCGCCTGGGTCCGGGCTTCTTGCGGGTGCACCGCAACGCCTTGGTGGCCGTGCAGGCCATACGCGCACTGGAGTTGCGCGCCGACACCGCTGAGGGCGTTGCGGCAGGCGAAGGCGAAGGCTGGGCCGTGCGCGTGGCACCGCTGGACGAGTGGCTGGCGGTGTCACGCCGGCAGCTGCCGGCGGTGCGCGCGGCGCTGTACAGCGGCGTCTGAACCCACCCCCATCCAGGGGGTGACACCCTCTGGGGCGTAGACCCCAGGTCGTATGTCCCAGACATTCGAATGGTGCCGGGACAGGCACGCAGCCAGGCCCGCGGGGCGGGGCAACCAGGCTGCATCACCACCCGCCCATTTCGAGGAGCGAACCATGGTTCGATTGGGTCGTTGTGTCGCTGTTGCAGCGGCACTGGCAGTGGCGGTCGCCGCGGTGCATGCCGCGAACAACAAGACAGTGGTTGTCTACGACAGCTTCAGCAAGCCCGGTGGCTACACCATCGTGGACTACGCGATGAAGTGGTCCAACCCCTACGGGTTGGGTGAGATGGCGTCCACGGGCGGTGACACGCGGTCCTTCGCGGGCGGCAAGTTCTCGGTGTCGGCTGTGCCCTTCACGGTAGGCTATGACTACAGCGTGTTCGACCACCTGAAGTACATCGCCATCAGCAACCAAGCTTTCGCGGCGCCTGTGAGCGGGTCCATCACCTTCTCATCCGTGATCCAGGCGCAGACGCCGGGCACGCAGCCGGGGCGTGTGATCCGCGGCACCTATGTGCAGAGTGGTGCGCCCTATGCGAAGCCCGCGCTGGAAGGCCAGCAGGCGGGCGCCGTGATGAACATGATCGACTTCAGCACGGGCCAGCTCTTCGACTGGTTCATTTCCGGCAACAAGGCCTTCGCGCTGGTGGAGCGCCTGCCGTCCAACGTGACTGGCAACGCGTTGCCGGGTGACGCGGCCTATGTGGGCCGCAGCAAGATGTACACGCAGATCGTCAAGGAGATCGACATCAGCCCGGGCCCGCACCACGTGGCCATCACCTTCACGCGCAAGGGCCCCCACGCGACGGTGCGCTTCTTCCTGGACGGCAAGCGCGTGAGCAAGGTGCGCAACGTCGGCATCCCGCTGGACGTGCAGCAGCAGCGCTACACGGGGATCTACCCGTCCATGGGCCCCGGCGAGCCGCTGGCGCAGAAGATTGGCGGCTTCGCCATCGGTCACGGACTCTTCAGTCTGTTGGACGCTTTCCCCTTCCAGCACCCGGAAGCGCCGGAATTGGCGGTGTCCATCCCCGTGGCCAACCGCCTGTTCGGCCAGGGGGCGCGCGCGTCCTTTGACAACTTCACCGTCACCACCGATCCCGACGACGATGACGATGACGACGACCGGGACGACTGAGTCTGCGCACCGGATCAACCGGTATTCCGCAACCCCGCCGCAATGCCATTGATCGACAGGTGGATGCCACGCTGCAGCCGCTCGACACCTTCCTGGCCTTCACGGCGGTTGCGGTAGCGGCGCAGCAGTTCCACCTGCAGGTGGTTCAGCGGGTCCAGGTAGGGGAAACGGTGCGCGATGCTGCGTGCCAGCGCGGCGTTGTTCTGCAGGCGTTCTTCCTGGCCGGTGATCAGCGCCAGCGCGTCCTGGGCACGCTGCCATTCGGCTTTCAACAGGCCGAAGATGCGCTTGGCCTGGGCCTTGTCTTCGACCAGTTCCATGTAGCGCGACGCGATGCGCAGGTCGCTCTTGGCCAGCACCATGTCCAGGTTGGACAGCAGGGTGCGGAAGAAGGGCCACTGCTTGTGCATGCGTTGCAGCAGGTCCACGCGCGCGTCGCGCTCGCCACCGCTCAGGAAAGCCTCGATGGCGCTGCCAAAACCGCACCAGCCAGGGAGCGCCATGCGGCACTGGCCCCAGCTGAAGCTCCAGGGGATGGCGCGCAGGTCTTCGATGGCACGTGTGGCCTTGCGGCTGGCCGGCCGTGAGCCGATGTTCAGTTCGGCGATCTCGCGAATGGGTGTGGCTGCAAAGAAGTAGTCGGTGAAACCCGGCGTTTCGTAGACCAGCTTGCGGTAGGCCGTGAAGCTGACCTCGCTGATCTCGGCGGCGGCATCCAGAAAGGACTTCGGGGCGCTCTTGGTGGGGTGCAGCAAGGTGGCTTCCAGCGTGGCGGCCACCAGCGTTTCCAGGTTGCGCCGGCCGATCTCGGGGTTGGCGTACTTGGACGCGATCACCTCGCCCTGCTCCGTGAGGCGGATTTGCCCGTTCACGGTGCCTGGGGGCTGCGCCAGGATCGCTTGGTAGCTGGGGCCGCCGCCGCGGCCCACGGTGCCGCCGCGACCGTGGAAGAGGCGCAAGGTGATGGCGTGGCGCTGGCCAATCTCAGCGAACAAGGCGGCCAGCGCAATCTCTGCGCGGTACAGCTCCCAGTTGCTGGTGAAGGCGCCGCCGTCCTTGTTGCTGTCGCTGTAGCCCAGCATCACGTCCTGCTCGGCGCCGCTGTCCACCACGAGTTTCTTGATGCCGGGCAGCGCGTAGAAGTCGCGCATGATGGGTTCGCTGCGCCGCAGGTCGCCTATGGTCTCGAACAGCGGTACGGTGATCAGCGCGGCGCGCGCCTCGGTGTCCAGCGTGCCGGTGAGCAAGCCGGTCTCTTTCTGCAGCAGCAGCACTTCCAGCAGGTCGCTCACCTCTTCGGTGTGACTGATGATGTAGTGGCGGATGGCGCCGTGGCCGAAGCTGCCCAGCGCGATGCGGGCGCTCTCGTAGATCGCCAGTTCGTCGCGGGCCAGCTCGGAATAGATCACGCCGTGCACACGCAGCGGCCGCGCGTCGTTCAGCAGCGCCAGCAGGCGGTCGCGGCGCTGGTCTTCGCTCAGTGCGTTGTAGTCGGCTTCGATGCGTGCCACGCGCAGCAGTTCGGCCACCACGGCTTCGTGCTTGTCGCTGCTCTGGCGCAGGTCCAGCGTGGCCAGGTGAAAACCGAAGACCTGCACAGCGCGCATCAGCGGCGCCAGCCGTGGCCCCACCAGGGCCTGGGCGTGGTGTGTGGCCAGCGAACGCTTGATCACCTGCAGGTCCTGCAAGAACTCTTCCGGCCCGGCATAGGGGTTCTGTGGCGCCACGGCATGGCGCAAGGCCTCCGTGCCGGTCAGCTTGAACAAGGTGGCCGCCAGGCGCGAGTAGACGCCGATGAGCGCTCGGCGATAGGGCTCGTCCTTGCGGTGTTCGTTGTGGTCGGGCGACTTCTCGGCCAGCGCCAGCATCTCAGGCGATACCGGCGCCAGCGTGCCGCTGATCGACAGCTCGGCACCCAACACGTGGACCTCGGTCAGGTAGTGGCGCAGCACCACCTCAGCCTGGCGCGACAGCGCGTGCTTCAGCGTGGCGGCGGTGACGTTGGGGTTGCCGTCACGGTCACCGCCGATCCAGTGGCCCATGCGCAGGAAGCTGGCAATGTCGTGGCCGGGAAGGGCGCGTTCGCTCTCGCGGTACAGGCGCGGAATTTCGCGCAGGAACGTCGTGGGGTAGTAGCTGAGCGCGTTTTCCACCTCGTCGGCGACCGTGAGCTTGGCGGTGCGCAGCATGCGTGTCTGCCACAGCTGGGTGACGCGAGCGCGCATCAAGGCTTCGCTGTCAGCCAGGCGTTCGGGTGTGGGCAGCTCGTCGCGTTCGCCCAGCAGTTCGGCCACGGCGCGCTCGGCGTCCAGGATGCTTTTGCGCTGCACCTCGGTGGGGTGGGCCGTCAGCACGGGGCTGATGTAGGCCGTGGCCAGCGTCTGCGCGATGTCGGCTGCCCGGTGGTCGGCGCGGTGCAGGCGTTCAAAGGTGAGGGCCAGCGAGCCGTCCTGCTGGTGCCCTTCCTTTTCGTGCACGGCGCGGCGGCGCACGTGGTGGCGGTCTTCGGCAATGTTGGCCAGATGGCTGAAGTAACTGAAGGCGCGGATCACGGTCACCGTCTGGTCGGCCGACAGGTTCTTCAGCAGCCGGTCCAGCACACGCCCGGCGCTGGCGTCGGCCTTCAGGCGGTAGGCGACAGACAGCTGGCGCACACGTTCGATGAGCTCGAAAGCCTCGGCGCCTTCCTGTTCGCGGATCACGTCACCCAGGATGCGGCCCAGTAACCGGATATCTTCGACCAGCGGCTTGTTCTTGGCCGCTGCGTCGTCCTGCACCTTGGCAGTGCTGGGCCGGGTGCTGGACTTGGTGCGCGCAGGCACGGTCTTGGACTTGGCGGCGGTGCGGGGCATGGAAGGCTCCAGAGGGTGTAACCCAGTTACCAATGGCGGCTGAATTCTGCCTGCAAAAGTCGCGCCTGGGCATGCCTTCGGTTGTGCGCTCGGTCGTGATTTTCGTGCTGGCTATGATCCCAACCCATGACCCAGCCCACCATCATCGCCACCCGAGAAAGCCGCCTGGCCCTGTGGCAAGCCGAACATGTGCGCGACGGGCTTGTGGCGCGCTTCGGCCTGCAGGTGGAACTGCTGGGCATGACCACCAAGGGCGACCAGATCCTGGACCGTGCGCTGTCCAAGGTCGGCGGCAAGGGCCTGTTCGTGAAGGAGCTGGAAACGGCGCTGGAAAACGGCAGTGCACACCTGGCCGTGCATTCGCTGAAAGACGTGCCGATGGACCTGCCCGAGGGCTTCACGCTGGCCGCGGTGTGGGAACGCGAGGACCCGCGCGACGCCCTGGTTTCCAACCACCACGCCACGCTGGAAGAACTGCCGCAGGGCGCGGTGGTGGGCACCAGCAGCCTGCGCCGTGTGGTGCAACTGCTGGCCATACGGCCGGACCTGCGCATCGAGCCCTTGCGCGGCAACCTGGACACGCGCCTG
>JANOAM010000874.1:0-3622 GCA_031411215.1 Betaproteobacteria bacterium | reverse complement strand
CCTTGCCGTAGCTTTCGGCGGCGTCGAAGGGGACGATCGTCTCGCCGATGGCGAAGCCGGCGGGCTGGCTGATGAAGTCGAAGCCGCTCTGGATGCCCCGCGAGCGCATGTTGGCCAGCGTGTTGCCCCACAGGTAGGCGGACGCCGCCGCCAGCAGCAGCAACGCCACCACCTGGTAGACCACGCCGCGGAAAGCCTGGCTGCGCCAGGTCCAGCGGCGGATCTTGGGTGGGGCGGCCATGCGGGTGGGCTGCGCTCAGGCTGAGATCAGCGCAAGACTCAGCGGACGGGCGGCGCGTACATGAAGCCCCCTTTGCTCCACAGGTTGTTGGCACCACGCGGCAGCTTCAGCGCGCTCTTGGGGCCCACGTTGCGTTCAAAGATCTCACCATAGTTGCCGGTGGCCTTGATGGCGCGGTAGGCCCAGTCCTTGTCCAGGCCCAGCAGCTTGCCGGTGTCTTCGCTGGTGCCCAGGATGCGCTGCACCACCGGGTCCTTGCTGTCGGCCTTCATCTGGTCCACGTTGGCTTGCGTGATGCCATATTCCTCGGCTTCGATCAGCGCAAACACCACCCACTTGGCGATGGCGAAGAACTCGTCGTCACCACGGCGCACGCTGGGCCCGAGAGGCTCTTTGCTGATCAGTTCCGGCAGGATCAGGTGGTCCTCCGGCTTGCTGGCTTCCTTGTTGCGCACGCTGGCCAGACCCGATGCGTCGGTGGTGTAGGCCTGGCAGCGGCCGGCGAAGTAGGCCTTGTTGGTGGCTTCCTGGGTGTCGAACACCACCGGCTTGATGCCCAGGGCGTTGGCCTTGGAGTAGTCGGAGAGGTTCTTCTCCGTGGTGGTGCCGCTCTGCACACAGACCGTGGCGCCCTTGAGCTGCTTGGCGCTCTTGATCTTGCCCTTGGTGGGCACCATGAAGCCCTGGCCGTCGTAGTAGGTGGCGCCAGTGAAGTGCAGGCCCAGCGACGCGTCACGCGTCAGCGTCCAGGTGGTGTTGCGCGACAGGATGTCGATCTCACCCGACTGCAGCACCGCAAAGCGCTGGCTGGCGTTCAACGGCGTCCACTTGACCTTGCTGGCGTCGCCCAGCAGGCTGGCGGCGATGGCCTTGCAGACGTCCACGTCCAGGCCGGCCCACACACCCTGGCTGTCGGCGGCTGAAAAGCCCGGCAGGCTGGGGTTGACGCCACAGACCAGCTGGCCGCGGGCCTTGATCGCGTCGATGGTCTTGCCGGCCATGGCGGGCAGCGCGGCCAGCGTGCCGGCGGCAAACAGCGTGGCCGCAGCCAGCCGGGACAGTTGGGTTTTCAGCATGGGTCTTCTCCTGGACACAGTCGTTTGTCGGGTCTCTCTTGCGGGTTTGGCCTGCGGGTTGGCTTGCACTTGGCACCAGGCCCGCCCGCAGGGAAGGCGCGGCGCACGGTATCTGCATCCGCTGCATGCAGCAACTGTGCCTATCCCTGACAGACGAAGGCATTCACCGGACGCCCAACCCGGCGATCGGCGTGCCGACGCAGGCGTGTCGTGCTCCAATCTCAACTGCAGCCCAAACCTTGGGTCAGGCTTCGACAGGCAACCCTCATGAGCACCGGCGAGGACCGCCCTACCCAGTTCACGCCCGACGACGGCGAACGCACCATGATCCGCACGACGCGCAACCGCGCGACGCAGGCGCAGCCACGCACGGGCTGGGTGCATTACCTCACCTACACCGACGACACCGGCGTGGCGCAGCGCCTGCGCCTGGTGGAAGGCATGCCCGTGCGCATCGGCCGGCGCCTGCCTTGTGAACTGGTGCTGCGCGACGCCGAAGTCTCTGGCGTGCACTGTGAACTGCTGCTGCGCGCCGACGACCTGATGGTCAGCGACCGCGGGTCCACCAACGGCACCTTTGTCGACGGCCGCCGTGTCTTTGCCAACGAGCCGGTGCCGCCCGGCGGCATGCTGCAGGTGGGCCGGCAGATGCTCAAGCACGAGTTTCGCGACGAACAGGAATTGGCGCAGAGCCAGGAACTGAACCGCGACCTGGCCCGCGCCAGCCACTACGTGCAGTCGTTGCTGCCACAGCCGCTGCAGACCGGGCCGGTGCGAGTCGACTGGCACTTCCAGCCCTCCACGCAGGTGGGCGGCGACGTGTTCGGCTACCACTCGCTGGACGAGCACCGCCTGGTGCTGTACCTGGTGGACGTGTCTGGCCACGGGGTTGGTGCGGCCATGCACGGGGTGGCGGTGCTGGGATCGCTGCGCCAGCAGACGCTGCCCGACACCGACTACGGCCGGCCCGCCCAAGTGCTGCAACGGCTCAATGCGATGTACCCGATGGACGGCCACGCCGGCATGTTCTTCACCATCTGGTACGGCGTGCTGGACCGCCGGGACTGGACGCTGGACTACGCGTCGGCCGGCCACCACCCGTCTTTCGTCTGGTCGCCCGACGGTTCCGATCTGCAGGCGCTGCAGACGCCCAACCTCGTCATCGGTGCCATGGACGATGTCGACTTTGACGCCGGCCGCACGCAGTTGCGGCCGGGCCAGAAGCTCTACATCTTCAGTGACGGCGTATTCGAAATCGTGACCCGCGAAGGCCTGACCTGGGGCCTGTCCGACTTCCTGCCCTTGCTGGGGCGACCCTACGAAAGCGCGCACGAAACCGGTGTGTCGGAACCCGAGCACCTGTTCAAGGTGGTGCAGGGCCTTGCGCGTCCGGGCCCGCTGGACGATGATTTTTCATTGGTGGTCGCCCAGATCCTGTAAGGTTCACGGCCAGGATGGCATGGCGCCAGCCTGGCTCCATCAACCCGGCAACGACAACAAGGTTTCAGGACACAGACGATGGAGATCAGCCTCGCAGAACTGGCCTCGGGCGCACCTTGTGTGGTGCTGCAGGGCCGGCTCGACACCCCGGGCGTGGACCGCATCGAAGGCAGGTTCAGCGCGTTGGTGGCCAATGCCTCGCGCAGCGTGGCCGTGGACCTGACGGCCGTGAGCTTCCTGTCGTCCATGGGTGTGCGCATGATCATTGCCGCGGCCAAGGTGCAGCGGGTCCATGGCCGCAAGCTGGTGATGTTCGGCGCGCAGCCTGTGGTGCTGCAGACGCTGAAGATGGTGGGGCTGGACCAGATCATTCCCATCGCCCCGGACAGCGACCAGGCTGAAGCCCTGCTGGGCGCCTGAAGCACGACACCGCAGCACCATGCGCGCACCACCGCCGTCGCTGCTGATCCCGATGGCGGCCGACAAGCCCAGCCTGGAGATCGCCCGCCTGCAGGCGCGGCAATTCCTTGAAAACAACGGCGTCGACGAACACGCGCTGGCCGGTGTGGAACTGGTGCTGGAAGAGGCGGCCACCAATGTGCTGCGTTATGGCTACGCAGGCCTGCCGCCGGCCGAACGCTGGATAGAGATCGACCTGCAGGTGGACCTGGACGAGGTGCAGGTGCTGCTCGTCGATGACGGCAAACCCTTCGACCCGCTGGACGAAGGCGCGGTGTTTCTGCCCGACACGCTGGACGACGCGCAGGTCGGCGGCCTGGGGCTATTGATGATCCGCAATACCTCCAGCCGCCTGGCCTATGAACGGCGTGACGGCAAGAACCGGCTCACGATGACCATCCCGCGG